>CAZDIZ010000012.1:0-17084 GCA_964505625.1 uncultured Solibacteraceae bacterium
AAGCACTGCGGCGTCGGTCGGCCCGAACGTTTGGCCGTGCGTGTCGGCTCGCGGCTGACCACCCCACGCTTCACCCGTGATAGTCTGATCCTCGAAGTCTCCAACATCCCCGCCGAAGGTGTGCGCATCAACATAAACGGACAGTAGAGAGATGCGTTGGCTTGGGTGGATTACGGCGCTGCTTGCCTCGGCAACGGGACTGCTCTCCGCGCAGACGGTCATTGCCGCCAAATCCGGTCTGATTCACTATTACCGGGGCGAGGTCTATCTTGACCAGACGCAGCTTGAGGGAGGCGGGGCGCATCTGCGTTTGGTCAAACCGGGCCAGGAGTTCCGCACCGGGCGCGGGCGCGCGGAGTTTATCCTTCACCCCGGCGTGCTTCCCTATCTGGACCGCGCCTTTGTGCCCACGCTGGCCGGCGGCGATTCGCCCGTGCTCAAACCCGGCGCGACCCTGAGGCTCGGCGACCACGGCGCCATGCGCATGTTGGACAATTCGCTGGAAGCGCCGCGTGTGGAAATCGCGAAGGGCTCGGCGATTTTGGACCTGGGAGAACTGCCGAAAAATACGAACATTTCGGTCAAGTTAGGCAGCACCACCGTGGTGGTCTCCAAAGCCGGCATGTACCGGCTCGACGCGGAAAACGCGCGAGTTTCCACCTATAAGGGAGAAGCCCGCGTCACTGCGGGCGGCCACGAGATCCGGCTGCCGGCGAGTTTCCGGATCGCGGACGGCCAGGACAAGCCTACGCGGTTCGACACCGGCGAATCCGATGCCCTGGTACGGTGGAGCAGGTGGCGCGCGCACGTCACTTCGCAGGCAAACCTGGCCGCGCTCAAGAGGGCGATACCCGCCACGCCACGCCCTCGACGTAGATTGCGCCAATAGCTCTGGCGTTTTCCCGTTTATCACCGTATTAATTGCTGTAACGGTGAAACCTTGACTTGCGTCTAATTTGGGCGCAGGATCAAGAAAGGAGGCGTCTAAATGGTATCGGTTGGGCGGTTGGCTTGGCTCATGGCAGTGGCTTCTCTGCTCTTCACCGGGGTGGTTTGGGGGCAGAGTGTGATTTCGGCGCAAGCGGGTGTCATTAACTACGCCGAGGGTGATGTTTATGTCGACGGCAAGGCCGTGAAGGTGGTGGGGTCCATCTTCCCGCAGATCAAAGCCGGTGGAGAACTTCGCACGGAGCAGGGGCGTGCGGAAGTGCTTCTGAACCCGGGCGCTCTCCCCATGATGGATAAGGACTTCATTCCCGAACGCGCCACCGCGAGTTCGCCGATCCTGAAGCCCGGCGCGGTGCTGTGGGTCGCCGAAGATAGTTCGGTCCGGATGTCGAGCACCCGTTTGTCGGATACCCGCGTGGAAATGCTCTCTGGTTCGGTGTTACTGGAATGCGCGGATCTGCCCAAGGACACCAGCGTGGTAGTGGGCTTCAAAGGCACCACGATTCAACTTCGCAAAACCGGGCTTTACCGCCTGGATTCGGAGCCCGCGGCGATCAGCGTGTATCGCGGTGAAGTGAGCGTCGCCTCCGACGCCCAGCACGCCACGGTGAGCGGCGGCAAGCGGCTACCGTTGAACGGTGTCTGGCAGGCCGCGAAATTCGACGTCAAGCAGACCGACGCACTCTACCGCTGGAGCGCCCGCCGTTCGATGTACATGGCAAAAGCGAACGTCGCCGCGGCAAAGTATGTGAGCAATTCCGGCCGCATCCTCACTGGAGGCTGGTTCTTCAACCCGTGGCTTAGCATGTTCACCTATATGCCTTATAACGGGTTCTACGACAACTACTTTGGCTGCCGCTTCTACAGCCCCCGCACGGTGTACATCGTCTATCAGCCGCCGCAACAGTCCGGCGGGAGCTGGCGCACCGGTTGGACACCGAGCCAGCTCGGCTACACACCCACGCAACACACCGCGGCGGGGACTTCCAGCATCGTGTCCGCGGGGACGATGTCAACGCCTTCGGCGTCGTCGGTTTCTTCGGCGCCGCCGGCCAGTTCGGTTTCGCGCGATAGCGGCCGAGCCGGTGGCGCGGGCCGCTAGCGCGGTTCACAGGCGCCGCTCGAAGAATGACGCCACCGCTTCGAGCAGGTGTTTGTAGGCCGCGCCCGAAACGCCGTGCTTGTTTTGCGTATAGAGCATCATCTCGAACGGCTTGCCGGCTTTCTGTAGCGCGTCCGCCATGCGCAGCGTGTGCTGAAACACGACGTTGTCGTCTTCGATGTTGTGTGTGAGTAGAAGTGCGCCTTTGAGTTGGGACGCCGAATGGCTGACCGAGCTCGCTTGGTAGCCCTTGTCATTTTCCTCGGGTAATCCCAAGTACCTCTCGGTGTAGATGGTGTCGTACAGGCGCCAATCGGCGACGGGCGCTCCGGCCACTCCGGCCTTAAACGTTTCCGGCGCGTTGAACAGGGCATAAAGCGTCATGAAGCCGCCGTAGCTCCAGCCGTAGATGCCCACGCGCGCCGGATCGACAAACCCCATCGACACCAGGTGCTTCACCCCGGCAACCTGGTCTTCCAGCTCCCGCGCGCCCAAGCGCCGGTACAGCGCCGCTTCCCAGGCGTGGCCGCGTCCGGCCGAACCACGATTGTCCAACTGCCACACCACAAAACCGCGGTGCGCCAGCGCCTGCTCAAAACTCGCACCTGCCCAAACATTGCGGACGGTTTGATTATGAGGCCCGCCGTAGATCATCACTACAGCCGGGTGCTTCTTTGACGGCGCGAAGCCGGCCGGCTTGGTCAAGCGGGCGTAAAGTGTGGTGCCGTCCCCGGCCTTGACCTGAATGATTTCGGCGGGCAGGATTTCGTACTCTTCGAGCGGCTTGCGATTTTGTTCGGTGAAAACGCTCCACTCGGACCCGTCGCCGCGATGAATCGCGCGGCGTACCGGCTCGGTGAGGCTCGATGAGGTGTCCAGATAGTATTCGCAGGACGGACTCATCGCGATGGCGTGCGTTCGCTCTGTCGCTGTAAGGCGTCGCGGTGCGCCATCACTCAGCGGCACCACGTACAGGTGATCCTCAAGCGGGGTTTCGGCGCGCGCCGTGTAGTAGACTTCGCCCCTTGCGGTGTTTACACCGGCCACCTCGTTCACTTCCCATTCTCCAGCAGTCAGCTTGCGCACCAGTGATCCGTCGAGCGAATAGAGATACAGGTGCCGGAAGCCGTCGCGCTCACTCGACCAAAGGAACTGTTTCCGGCTGTCGAGGAATCGCAGATCGTCGCTCACGTTCACCCAGTGCGGGCTGGTTTCACACAGGAGCACTCGCGACGCGCCGGTATCCGCATCCGCGGCCATCAGTTTGAGGTCGTTTTGCACACGATTCAGCGTGATGGCGGCGATGGACTTGCCGTCCGGCACCCATTCGACGCGCGCGACGAGACGGCTGCCAGTCTCACCCAGATCCATCCATCGCGTCGCCCCGCCGTTTGCCGGCACCACGCCCAACCGCACATCGGCGTTCGGCGTACCCGCGCGCGGGTAGCGCTGCGGTTCGTAGACCGGATTGAGGCCGAGCAGGTTGGCATGCGGGTAGATAGCCTGGCGGCTTACATCGAACTGCAAATACGCGATGCGCGTGGAATCGGGCGACCACCAGTGCGCCGTCCCCAGATCCAGTTCTTCGGGATACACCCAATCGAGTTCCGCGTTCCAGCGAGTGGCGCTGCTGTCGCGCGTGAGTTGCGTAATTATGCGGTTGGCCAGTTCGAGCACGAACAACTCATGCGCCCGACGGAAGGAAATGCGCCGCCCGTCGGGAGATACTTGCGGATCGCTCTCAACTTCCGCGGTCGCCGTAAGCTGCGTGTAGCCGCCCAGCGCGAGCTGGAACAGAAACAGGTCACCGCCGGCCTCGACCACCAGCGCGTTGCCGGAAGGCAGCCATTGAAGCTGCTTCTCGCGAACATTGCGATTACGCCAGCCGAAGGCGCGCGCCGGCGAAACTTTCACCGCAGCCGCTTCCAGCGCGGTTAGCTCGAACAGCGGCCGGCGAGAGCGCGCCGGGATGTCGTAGAGCCATACTTTGCCACTTTGCGTGTAAACGAAGCGCTTCCCATCGGGCGACCACACCGGAGCGCCGGGCTCGTCTGTGCGAGCGCGCGTAGCCGCCGCGACGTCCACGGTGACAGGTTTCTTCTGCGCCGCCGCTACGAACGAACCCAGCAAAATCAAACACCAGATAAGTCGGGTCATGAAACTGTGATTGTATCGAACCGCTACAACTCGATCCGGGTGTTCGCTTTGTTAGAATCGAAAAGCCGCGAGAGGTTCCATGCGGGATCCAACTTCCGGAGGAAAACCGATGAATCGTCGATCGTTTGTCGCCACATCCGTTGGCGCCCCAGCCCTGGCTCGTGCGTTGGCCGCCGATGCCGGGCAGACGCTGCGTTGTGGAGCGGACGGACAATTCAAGATCCTCATGATCTCGGATCTGCATTACCGTCCCGCGCCCGACGTGCACGGTCTCGCGCTGACCGAGCGGCTCATCGACCTTGAAAGGCCCAACCTGGTAATCGTGGCCGGCGACTGCATGTCCGGCAAGGACTGTGAAACGCCCGAACAGGTGCGTACCACCATCGGGCACATCGCCTCGGTGATGGAAAAGAAGAGCGTCCCGTGGGCCATCACTTTCGGCAATCACGATCAGGAGCACTTCCCGAAGACCAACTTCGGCAAGGATGAAGTGCTCGCCGTCTATGCCAGTTACCCGCACAACCTCAACGGCGGCTACGCGCGCGGATTGCACGGCGGCGGGAACAAACACCTGTTGATTTGGAATGCCGCCGGATCGAAGCCGGTTTATTGCGTTTGGCTGATCGATTCCAACATGTATTTCAGCGAGGGCAAGAACAATCCCTACGACTGGATTCACGCCGACCAGATTCAGTGGTACATGCGTACGTCAGCCGAACTCGAACAGAAGCACGGCGCGAAGATACCCGGCCTGATGTTCTTCCACATTCCGCTGCCGGAGTTCAACGAACTGGCCAACCACGGCAAGATAGTCGGCATGCGGCAGGAGTCCGAAGCGGTGTCGCCGGTCAACGGAGGCATGTTCGCGGCCGTCGTCGACCGTGGCGATGTGCGCGGCATCTACTGTGGTCACGATCACACGAATAACTACGTGGGTAAGTGGCGTGGCGTCGAGTTAGGCTACGACGGTTCGCTCGGCCACTACGCGTATCCGCGCGTTCCACCGGAAGATCCGTCAAACGGAAAGGTCCGTGGTGGACGCGTATTCCAGATCACCGAGGGCTCGCCCGCCACGCACAAGTCCTGGATGCGCACCAAGGACGGAACCGTGAACTGGGAATCGGAAAGTGACGCATACATGCGCTATCAGTTGAAGTAGGCGCCATGCGGCGGGTCGCACTGTTTCTTCTCCTGTTGATTCCGTCGGCGTACTTTGCCTGGCGGCAGGCCGACATGCCGCAGTTCGGCCGTTGGATTCACGACGACAGCATCTACTTCGTCTCTGCGAAATCCATGGCGGACGGCCACGGCTACCGAATCTTCAGCTACCCCGGAGCGCCGTTTCAAACCAAGTACCCGCCGCTGCATCCGTTGTTGCTGGCGGGCGTCTGGAAGTTGAATCCCAACTTCCCGGCCAATCTGCCGCTCGGCACATTCGTGAGTTGGCTCTCGGTGCCCTTGCTGCTGTTTCTGTGCCTGCGCTTGTTCCGCGTCTACGGCTTTTCGGAAACGCACGCCTGGGCTATGACGGCGTTGCTGGCTGTAAATCCGTATCTGGCCATCTTCGGATCCAGTATGCTGTCGGAGCTGCCGTTCACCTGCCTGCTGGTGCTGTGTCTGCTGGTCTGCCATCGCGCTTCCGAAGACGGCGCCGAGTGGTGGTGGGCGGCGCTGGCCGGCGCAATCGGCGGGTTGTCTTTTCTTACGCGCACGACGGGCATGATGCTGCTGGTTTCCGGCGTGGCGTGTTTTCTGTGGCGCAAGCAACGCCGCCAGGCACTGTGGTTTGCGGCGGCCATGCTGCCATTCGTTGCCGGCTGGACCGTATGGACGCGCCTGCACATGGTGCACGGCGCCGATCCTGTCACCCTCTACTACACCACTTACCTCGACTACCACCTCTATCTCGTGAAGCTCGCCGACATCCCCATGCTGGTGTGGAAGAACCTGGACCAGTGGCTGCTGGGGGTGGGCGCGCTGATTGTTCCGGAAGCGAGCGACGCGCGGCTGGTGAAGATCGCCACGCAGACGCTCGGCGTGGCCATGCTGGCGGGTGTGGTTCGTTTGGCGCGCAACGGCCGAGCGCTCGACTACGCCGTGTTCGCGGTGCCGTTCAGCGCCATGTTGATTGCGTGGCACTACCCGCCCACTGAGCGTCTGATCGCGCCCATCTATCCGCTGGTACTGGCCGGTTTCTGGATCGAGATGGCGCATCTGGCACGAATGCTCGCTGCTTCGTTGCGGCATCGCGAAAAGTCGCAGCGTGTCGCAGCCGCCATCATGATGCTGGTGGTCGGGGGCCTGCTTGCGGGCGGCGCCTGGACGCAGTATCAGGTCGGCTGGCGCATTCTGCCGCACGAGATGGACGAACGCCGCAAGGAACGCGCGGCCGACGAAGCGGCCTTCGCGTGGATGCGCGAACATCTTCCGCCAAAGGCACAACTGCTCGCCTACAACGATCCGATGGCGTTCCTCTACACCGGACACCGCGCATCCAGTCTCACCGTGCCTTCCACCTACTGGTATCGCGACGAACCCGGCGCCATCGAAAGCGCTTACGCGAAGCTCGCCGATTTCGCACGCGCGCGCCGGCTCGACTACGTCTATTTCACCGATTACGATTTCCGTCGCGACATGGGCGAAGCCGATCGCAAACGCGTGATCGAGATCATCCGGAGCAATCCGGATTTGGAAGTGGTCCAGCGTTTCCCGGCAGGCACACTCTATCGCGTGCGGTAGATCGATACGCCGCGCGATGTGTAGACGCGTTCCAGCGCCGGGTTGGAAGTCATCAACTCGCGCAGCGCCGCCTGCTCTGACGGCGGCAGGTCCGAGTGGAAATCGGCCGGTGTGACCAGCAGATAGTTGAGCCGCAGCGCGCGCATGGTGACGTCGATATGCTGGAACGGTTCCTTGTACGCATCGGGCGCACCCACGTAGAGCGGCTTCGGTGAGAGCGGCACGCGCATCGCGTGGCGACCGGTGGCGAGGTAGAACGGCACGTCGTGATAGGCCACAAATGCGGCCTGCGGCGGCGTGTTCTCGCGTACCCATTGATAGGCATCGGAGCGCGCGGCGGCCAGCGTCCGGTGTTGCGCCAAAATGCCCGGCAGATCGTGACGCAGAGCGTCGAAGATAACCAATCCGGTCCAGATCGCCAAACCGCCCAGCGCGCAGGCCATGCCCCCGGCCAGCACACGGTTCGCACCGCCGGCGTCGGCCGCCGCGCGCAGCAGCGTCACCAGGTGCCGTAGCTCCGTGTAGAGGCCCGCGACAAGCAGCGGCATGATCGGAATGAGAAACCGTTCGGCGGGCGGAAAGTGCCAGACCAATAGCAGCAACGTGTATCCAGCCGCGAACCAGTGAAAGGGCGAGACGCCCGTTCGCCGCGCCATGCGCACCGCACCCGAAATCGAGCCGATGGCGATCAGCCGTGCCAATTGCACGCCCCAATACGTGTCGCCCAGGTTGAAGATGAACAATCCACCGATGCCTGACAACAGTGCGCCCGCGTTCTTCCACATCATCAATGGCGCGTCGCTGATGCCGAACAAGCGCAGGTGGTAGCCGAAGTAGCTCACGTAGTAGACCCAGGCTTCGGGGCCGGAAGTGCTCGCCCGCGCCGCCCAAACTTGCCAGGCCACTACGCAAGGCAGCGAAGCGGCAAGGAACCACACAGCGCGCCGCCGTTCGCCTTGCAGCAGCAGCCATAGCAAGGCGGCAACCACGAGCGGTAGCGCGGCGGTCTTGGTGAGATACGCCAACCCGGCCACTGCGCCGGCAATCAAAGCCCAACGCCATCCTGGCCGCATGACAGCCAACACCGCCAGCGCCGCGAGCGCGGCAAACAGCAGATCCGGCATCAGCGTGACCGAGAAGAACACCAGCGTGGGACTGAGCGCGAGGAACGCGGCCAGCAGAGCGCGCTCGATCGAACCGAAACCGAACCGCCCGAACAGCAGCCAAGCCAACGCGATCATCAGCGGAAACGCAATCCAGCCGAGCACTGGAGCCGCGCGCAGGTCGAGCGACAATAACCACGAATACAGTGGGGGATACTTGGTTTGCGCAGGCTCGCCGGGCAGATTGGCGATGCGATATCCGTGCCCCTCGGCGAGGCTCTTCGCACCCACGTAATACAGCCCGTCGTCATGGAACTGCCCCAACTGAGCCATCTCCCGCCCGCTCCAGGCCAAAAACAGCGAAGGCAGCAAGGCGACACAGATGATCAGCGCCGGAAGCCACTGGGTTTTGTAGCCTGTTCCCGAAACCCGCACACAGAGAGGTTATCAAACTTCGTGCTTCGCTACGCCAGTCGTCGCCAAAGCGCGCCGGGGGAGGCGCGGCGCACCTTTGCGTGAATGCGACTGCCCAAATGGTCCGTCTTCTCGTTCAGGCGTACGACGCCAGAAGGAGAAAACCGATGAACAAACTCATCACCAAGACGGGACTGGGAATTGCTTTGGGCCTGGTGGCCTTTGCGACAACGGCTTTGGCGGACGCACTGCCCGCCGGACGCTTCCAGATCCCCTTTCAGTTCCAGGTGGGCGAAACCGTGCTGCCCGCCGGTGATTACACCGTGAAGATCGACTCGTTGACCAACCGGATCGAGCTCGCTTCGTGGAATGGTTCAGCCGGCATCTTGCTAACGGGTCATACGCTTAGCCGCGACCTTGCCAGCGTGCGTACCGGCAAGCTGGTCTTCCACAAGTGCGGCAACGCGCGGGTTTTGCGCGAGATGTGGCGCAACGGAGCCAGTTACGGCCACCAACTGCCGGCCTCGCGCCTGGAACGCGAGCAGGCCACCGTCGAGATCGCCAGCGTGATCGGCCGGTAATTGCGACATAAGCGGATGTTATTGGGGAGGCTCCTTGCATTTCCTCCCCTTTTACGTTAAGCTTTCTCTGTGGAGCTTGTGGGTACAAACAGCACCCCGTCGCGGTTGGCCCGGTCGTTCGACCGGATGAACCGGACAACTGCGCTCTCCACGGCACTCGTACTCAGCATTAGCATTATTATCCTTATTGGGGTCATCGTACCGGGCCCCGCCTAAAGGCCTTGTTCGGATAGAATCCAAAGGGCCACCGGCGGGGCGAGTAACCCGGCGGTGGCCTTTTTCGTTTTTGCCCCCGCCGGACAAGGAGTTCCGAGGCAGAAGTTCCCCAAGTTTGATGGAAAATGAGAGGCTAAGACTATGGCGACATTGATGAGCGGCGCGAAGATGCTGCTGGAATGCCTTACGCGGGAAGGCGTGGACTGCATCTTCGGCTACCCTGGCGGCGTGACGCTGCCGCTCTACGACGCGATTTACGAAGACCCCATCCGGCACGTGCTGGTGCGGCACGAAGAAAACGCCTGCTTTGCGGCCGAAGGTTACGCAAGGTCAACAGGGCGTACCGGCGTTTGCTGCGCGACGTCGGGACCGGGGGCGACGAATCTGATTACCGGTTTGGTGAACGCGCTGATGGATTCGATTCCGATTGTGGCGCTGACCGGGCAGGTGCACTCGAAACTGATCGGCAGCGATGCCTTCCAGGAAGCCGACACGTTCGGCCTGACGCGCTCCGGCACCAAGCACAACTACCTGGTCAAGAGCATACACGACCTGCCGCAGGTGATCCACGAAGCGTTTTACATTGCCAGTTCGGGCCGCCCGGGCCCGGTGCTGGTGGACATTCCCAAGGACGTCTTCCAGGCGCAGGCGCATTACACGCCGGTCACCACGATTCATCTGCCGGGCTACAAACTGAACCTGGACGGACACACCGGACAAATCCGGCGCGCGGCGCAGATGATCGCCGAATCGAAGCAGCCGCTGTTCTACATCGGCGGCGGAGCCATTTCGTCGAACGCGAGCGAGCCGCTGGTGGAACTGGTCGAAAAAGTGGACGCTCCGGCCGTGTGCACGTTGATGGGCTTGGGCGCGATTCCGACCACGCACCCGAACTTTGTGAGCATGCCGGGCATGCACGGCAGCTACGCGGCGAACATGGCCATGACCGAGTGCGACCTGCTGATCGCGCTGGGCGCGCGGTTCGACGACCGCGTCACCGGCCGTTTGTCGGCCTTCGCGCCGCACGCCAAGGTGATCCACGTCGACGTGGACCCGTCGGAAATCGGCAAGAACCGCGCCGCGGATCTCCCCATCGTGGGCGACCTAGGCCGCGTGGTGGTGAAGCTGCTGAAGTTCGTTGAAGAGAGCGAAAACGCACCCAGCGAGAACGTGCTGGAAGCGCGCCGCGCGTGGTGGAAGACCGTGCGTGATTGGAAGCAGGAGCATCCACTCGAGCCGGCCATCGGCGACACGGTGATCAAACCGCAGCAAGTGATCGCCGAAATCGATCGCGTCTCGGGCGGCAACGCCATTGTCACCAGCGACGTCGGCCAGCACCAGATGTGGCTGGCGCAGTTTGTTCGCTTCAACGCACCGCGGCTGTGGCTTAGCTCGGGCGGATTAGGCTCGATGGGCTTCGGACTGCCGTCGGCCATCGGCGCGCAAATGGCCAACCCGGATAAACTGGTGTTCGCGGTGGTGGGCGACGGCGGATTCCAGATGTCGATTCCGGAGCTCGCCACGGCGGCCAGCAACGGATTGCCGGTGAAGATCGTGGTGCTCAACAACGGCTTCCTCGGCATGGTGCGCCAATGGCAGACGATGTTCTACAACAACCGTCTGTCGGCGGTGACGCTGGAAGGTTTCCCGGACGCCGAGAAGCTGGCGTCGGCTTACGGATTCAAGGGCCGCACGATCTCCAAGCCCAGCGAACTGGCGCCGGCGCTGCGCGCGGCGGTGGACGAACCCGGCCCGTACCTGCTGAACGTGATCGTGGATCCGGAAGAGAACGTCTACCCCATGGTGCCGGCCGGAGCCGCCATCAACGAAATGCTGTTGGGACCACCGCAGCCGGTGGCAGTCCCGAAATAGTGTGAGGAGGCGCCAAGAACATGCTACAGACGATATCGTTGTTAATGGAGAACAAGCCGGGCGCTCTCATGCGTGTCACGGGACTACTAAGCGCCCGGGGGTACAACATCGAGAGTTTGACGGTCGCGCGTACGCTCGACCCGACGCTGTCGCGCATGACCATCGTGGTGGACGTCGAGCCGTCGCTGCGCGCGCTGCTGATCAAGCAGATGAACAAGCTGATCAACGTGCTGCAAGCCACCGACCTGACCGACGGCCGCGCGGTGTTGCGCGAGATGGTGTTGTTGCGAGTGCGCGCGGGCATGGAATCGCGCTCGGCGATTTTGAAGGAAGCCGAGATCTTCACCGCGCGAGTGGTGGATTCCTCGGTGGAGGGCTTTGCCCTGGAGGCCACCGGAGATCCCGAAAAACTCGATGAATTCATCGATGTCATGAGAAGCTACGGCGAGATTGAAGTGACCCGCTCCGGGATGGTGGCGGTCTCGCTGGAATCGAAGAAATTGCGCCTCGCTCCGCCCATCCCGGCCGGAGCCGAGACAAGTAAACTAGAACCGAGGAACGGAGCAATCAATGTCTAGACGCTTTTACGAAAAAGACGGTGATCTTTCCCAACTGAAGAATCGGACCATCGCCATTATTGGCTACGGCAGCCAGGGTCACGCGCATTCGCTGAATCTGCGCGACTCCGGGCTGAACGTGATCGTCAGCGACCTGAAGGGCAGCCCGAACTGGGCCAAGGCCGAAGCCGCCGGTTTCAAAGTGTATGAGGCGGGCGAGGCGGCCAAGCTGGGCGACACCATTATGTTCCTGGTGGCCGACCATGTGCAGTCCGTCATCTACAATCGCGACATCGCACCCCAGATGAAGCCGGGCAAGACGCTGATGTTCGCGCACGGATTCAACATCAACTACAAGGAAATCGCGCCTCCGGCGAGCGTGGATGTTTCCATGGTGGCGCCCAAGGCGCCGGGCCATCGCGTGCGTGAACTGTTCACCGAAGGTGTGGGCGTGCCGGCTCTGGTCGCGGTCGAGCAGAATCCGTCGGGCAAGGCGCTCGAACAGGCTCTGGCTTATGCGCTGGCGCTCGGCTGCCTGAAGGCGGGCGTGATCGAAACCACGTTCAAGGAAGAAGTCGAAACCGATCTGTTCGGCGAGCAGGCCGTTCTGTGCGGCGGCGCGGCTGAACTGGTTCGCGCGGGCTTCGAAACGCTGGTGGAAGCCGGCTACGCGCCCGAAATCGCTTACTTCGAGTGCTTGCACGAACTCAAGCTCATCGTCGACCTGATCCAGGAAGGCGGCTTGAGCTACATGCGTTTCTCGGTTTCCGATACGGCTGAGTACGGCGACTACACCCGCGGCCCGCGCATCATCGACGCGCACGTTCGCGAGAGCATGAAGAAGATTCTCGGCGAAGTGCAGAACGGTCAGTTCGCCAAGGAATGGATCGACGAAAATAAAGCCGGCCGCAAGAAGTTCATCGCCATGCGCGAATCCGGCAAGGACCTGTTGATCGAGCGCATCGGCCGCGAACTGCGCGCCATGATGCCGTTCCTCAAGAAGAAGAAAGAAGCCGGCGTACCCGAGGACGTTTAAGAAGTGGCCCGGGACGCCGGCCCCCCAACGGGAGCCATGAAGATCTATACCTTTGACACGACACTACGAGACGGCACGCAAGGCGAGGCCGTCTCGCTTACCGTGGACGACAAGCTGGTTATCGCGCAGAAGCTCGATGAACTGGGGATCGATTATATCGAAGGCGGTTGGCCCGGCTCGAATCCCAAGGACAAGGAGTTCTTCAAGCGCGCCCGGGACCTGCGGTTGAAACACTCCAAGCTGACCGCCTTCGGCTCCACGAGATTCGCCAAGAATCCCGTGGAGCGCGACCCCAACGTGCTGGCGCTGGTCGAGGCCGGCACCCCCGTCATCTCCGTGTTCGGCAAGACCTGGGACCTGCACACGCGCCGCGCGCTCGGCATCAGCGAAGAAGAGAACCTGAAGCTGATTGCGGAGACGGTCGCGTTCCTGAAGGCCCATGGCAAGGAAGTGGTCTTCGACGCCGAGCATTTCTTCGACGGCTACTTTTCGAATGCGAGTTTCGCGCTGCGCGCGCTCGAAGCGGCCAAGCAGGCCGGCGCCGACGTGCTGTGCCTGTGCGATACCAACGGCGGCACGCTGCCGTCGAAGCTGGGCGCCCTGGTCGCGGAAGTCCACAAGCGTTTCGGCGGCGTCATTGGCATCCACACCCACAACGATTCGGAGTTGGGCGTAGCCAACAGCGTAATGGCGGTGGAAAGCGGCGCCACGCACGTCCAAGGCTGTCTGAACGGGTACGGCGAGCGCTGCGGCAACGCGAACCTGGCTTCGGTGATCGCCAACCTGGAATTGAAAGGCGGCTACGAAGTGCTGGGCGCCGAGCGGTTGGCTAACCTGACTTCCACCGCGCGCTTCATCGCGGAGTTGGCGAACCTGCCCATTCCCGGCGGCCAGCCTTACGTGGGACGCAGTGCGTTCGCGCACAAAGGCGGCGTGCACGTGAGCGCCGTGCTGCGCGACGCCGCAACGTACGAACACATCAAGCCGGAAACGGTGGGCAATCGCCAGCGCGTGCTGCTGAGCGACCTGTCGGGCCGCGGCAACATTCTCTACAAGCTCAAGCAGCACGGTCTGGAAGAGCGTCTGAGCGACGAAGCGCGGCGCGAGCTGCTCGAACGCATCAAACAACTGGAGTATCAGGGTTACGAACTGGAAGCCGCCGAAGGCACCTTTGAATTGCTGGTGCGCGAGGCGCTGCATCCGGGCCAGCATTTCTTCGAACTGGTTTCCTTCGAGGTCACCACCAAGATGGCCGACAACAAGGAATCGAAGACCACGGCTACGGTGACGGTGAAAGCGCAGGACGGCATACACTCGGCGCTGGCGACCGGACACGGTCCGGTGAACGCGTTGGACGTATGTCTGCGGCAGTGCCTGTCGCCGATCTATCCTTCGATCGCCAAGGTGCGTCTGACCGACTACAAGGTGCGCGTGCTCGACACCAAGAAAGGCACGGCGGCGAAGGTGCGCGTGCTGATCGAATGGAGCGATCACCGCCGTAGCTGGACCACGGTGGGCGTTTCGGACAACGTGATCGAAGCCAGTTGGCGCGCCATGACCGACGCCATACGTCTGGAGTTGATGCGCCTGATGGAACAGGACGAATCCATCGAGCGCGCTGTGGAAGATTACTGCTGGGGCGTGTAGGCACAGCGAGAGTTTCGACAACGGGCAGGCGAAAATGCCTGCCCGTTTTTTTGTGCCGTAGAGGGTATTGCAACTTGCACTTGCATTCTTGCAACTTACTTCAGTAGAATGCCCGTGAGCCTGTCCCGGCTCGTGGAATGCCCAGACCGAAAACCAGAGCCGATGTGGCGCGCCGCGCCGGCGTGAGCCTTGCCACCGTCTCCCGCATCGCCAGCGGCCATGTGAACGTGGCGCCGGAGGTGGAGCGGCGCGTGCGCCAGTTGGCTCGTGAACTCGGCGTGCAGCTCGCTCCGAAGCAGTCCAACAACATCGCCGCGTTTTTGCTTGGCAATCGCGACGTCCTGCATCCGATCCACGGGCGGATTCTATCGGGCGCCGAGAGCCGATTTCGAAGCGAGGATTGGGAGCTGCTATTTGTCTCCGCCCAATACGGCGCCGACGCCGATGCGAAGGAACTCCGCCCTCCGCAGGTTTTGCAGCGGCGTAATCTGGTGCGCGTCGCCGTGTTGGCGGGCCTGCATCATCCCAATCTGCTTGCGTGGATGGCGGAGCGCCGCCTGCCGTTCGTGGTGTACGGCAACAACGTGACCGGCGAGTGGACACCGGAGCGTCATGACGCGGTCTTTGTGGACGACACCGGAGGCGCGCGGGAGCTGACCGCGTACTTGATTTCCTTGGGCCACCGGCGCATTTGCCACGTCGGCAACGACGCGCTGCCCTGGTTCCGCCGCACGCAGCAAGGTTACGAGATGGCGATGAAATCGGCGGGCCTGGTTCCCCGCCCCATGGCCGGCGAACAAGCGGAGGAACGCGAAGTGGGATACCTGGCGGCGAAATCGCTACTCGCTGGTTCCGCACGGCCCACCGCCATTCTGGCCGGCTCGGACGCGGTGGCCGAGGGCGCGCTGCGCGCTATTCGCGACTGCGGACTGCGCGTGCCGGAGGACATCAGCGTGGCGGGCATCAACGACACCGAAGCCGGCCTGCTGCATCCGGCGCTCACGTCGGTACAGTGCTTTCCCGAACAGGCCGGCCGGCGCCTGGCCGAATTGGCGCTGCGGCGCGTGCGCGAACCCGGCTGCCCGCCTCAACAGATCACTATTCCGGCACGGGTCGTCAAGCGTGAGTCCTGTGCCGCCCATCATCGAGCAAACAAATGACTATCGGACATTGTTATTCGTTCCTCATGCTGTTCGCCTTCTGGGCGAGTTTACACGCCGAAACGCCCGTCGCGCCGCCACATCTCGATCCGCCGCGCTGGCTGGTTGAAGAAGGCATCGTTATCGCCGGGTCGTGGGAATCCCTCGCTTACCGCCATCGCGCCAACGGCCAGATCGACCAACTGCTCGAACGGCTGCGCAAGGAACAGAGCGAAGACACGGCGCGCGAATTGAAACGCCTGGGTTACAACATCGCCATCATCCCGCTTTACAAGGGCTGGGGCTTCGCGGCGGAACGGCAGGGCATGGAGGCAACCAAACGCTTCACCGAAGTCTGCCACAAGGCCGGACTGAAGGTGGGCGTCTACGTTTTCAGCGGCACGGTCAACTACGAGACCATGCTCAGCGAAAACCCCTCGGCGAAGGACTGGTTTGTGCGGCGTCCGGACCAGACGCGCATCTTCTACGGCAACAAGTACTATCGCCCGTGGGTCGATCGCAGCCATCCCGGCGTGCGCGAACACCTGCGGGAACTGGTGCGCTACGCAATCGAAGAGGCACACGTCGATCTGCTGCACTTCGACAATTACGCCATCGGCATGGGCTACGAACCGGCGACTCTGCCGCGGTTCCGCGAGTATCTGATGCAACGCTATACCAGCACGGAGCGCAAGCGACGCTTCGGTTTCGAATCGCTGGAGCATATCGAATTGCCCCCGCCGCTCTCGGCCGAGCGCGACTACCGTACCGATCCACTTTTCCGCGATTTCGTGAACTTTCGCATCGAGACACTCGCCGCCACCTTCGCCGAGTTGAGCCAGTACGCGCGCGAACTTAATCCGTCGATTGTGCTCTGCATCAACCACCATCCCTACTACGGCCGCGTGTGGGTGGATCCGTTGGGGCTGCCTTCGGTGGACCACACGCAGTTTCTCGGCAACGCGCACATGTTCTGGGCCGAGGGGTACCCGAGCAAGCTCAAAGAAGGCAAACTCGATACGCGCATGCTGTCGCATAAACTGGGCCGCCAGTTCGGCGCTTCGGTGCTGCAATACACGGGCGAGCCGGTGGCGATGGCGGAATCGCTGGCGCTCGGTTTGAACACGCTAGGTTGTTCGGCGTGGTTCGAAGACGGCGGTTTCCGCCCCGCGCCGTTCAGCGACGAAGGTACGCCGCTCGACAAAGACGTGCTCGCGTTAATGCGCCTGCACAGCGAGAACGCGGCACTCTACCGCCAGGCCACGGAGATCGCCGACGTCGCCGTGCTGCACACATACGAAAACGACGCCTTCGCCAGTTCCGATGCGTGCACCCGCACCAGAGCCTTCGAACAGCTTCTCTATCAAAGTAAGGTCCCGTTCGCCATCGTGCACAGCCGCTTCCCCGGCGATCTCAAGCGCTATCGCGTGGTGGCGCTCGCCGGCGTCGAACTGCTTCCGGAACGCATGGTCGCGATATTGCGCGATTACGTTGCCGGTGGCGGCCGCGTGTGGGTAGCGGGAGCAGCGGGAACGTTCGACGGCGAATACCATCGCCGCGAAACCAAGCTGGC
>CAZDIZ010000012.1:17184-22914 GCA_964505625.1 uncultured Solibacteraceae bacterium
CGCATCACCGGCACACGCGCGCATCTGCAGGTGCGGGAAGTTCCGCTTTATGCGGTATTGGTAATCGAGTAGGAGATGTTCTTCCAATGATTTTGAAAGCACACAAACTGCGCGACTACAAGCTGGACGGCTGGTATGAGCGCATCGCCGGACGCTGGCACTATCGCGATCTGGTGGCCGACGAGAACTGGCGCAAGGGTTGGATCAGCTTCGACGCGCTGTGTTACAACGCGGACGACGAACTGCTCTACTGCGGTTTGAATTCCATCGACGGCGACCTGCTGTACTCGTTCGATCCCGCCTCGGCAATCTTCCGCAGCCTGGAAGCCAACCGTTGGACGGATCGTTTCGACGCCAAGATTCACCGCAACCTGCTCTATTCGCCCGTGGACCAGTGCCTGTACTTTGCCACCTCGCTGCTGCACGACGTCGATAGCCAGCCGGAGTCCGCCGGCGGCAAGATCGTGCGCTACGACCCAAGCACCGGCGAGTACGAAGTGCTGGGCATTCCCATTCCGAAGCTCTACATACAATCGCTGGCCGCCGATTTCGCGCGCGGCCTGCTCTACGGCTTCACCTATCCGGCCGAGGCGTTGTTCGTCTTCGATCTGGCGACGCGGCGCGGCGAGATCCTGGCCTACACCGGCAACTCCCTGTTCTTCTCGCAACCGCACAATCCGGTGATCGACGGCGACGGTTGGTTGTGGGGCACCTACGCGGAAACGCGCGCCTGGGATGAAACGCTCAGCGCTTGTCCCATACGCTTGTTCAAGTACCATCCCGACGACCGCCGCTTTGTGTGGTTCGATCACGGCCTCAGCCGCAAGAGCGACACCCAGCAACTGCTCGCCGACCCGCCGAAGCCGGAGAGCGTCAAAGAAGCGCTCGGGGAGACGCGCCACGCCATCGACTACGGCTTTGCCGACAGCATGGCATTCGACGGTGCGCGCTACATCTACGCGGGAACGGTGGCCGGAGTATTGTGCCGCATTGACACGCACACCGACGCGGTGGAGAAGGTCGCGCACGTCATGAGCACGGGCCGCTTCCCCGCCCTCGCCTTCGGCCCTGACGGAACGCTATACGGGGCCGGCGGCATGAAGGAGCACACGCAGATCATGCGATGGCGCGCAGGTTCCGATCGCATCGAGAGTTGTTCGGATCTGCGCGATCCGGACATCGGCGAAGCACCCGAGCGCATCCACGAAATCGCGGTCCATCCGGATGGCACGTTGTTTCTTGCCGAGAACGACAACCACCACCGCTCCAGTTACCTGTGGACCGCGCGCTGGTAGCACCGCTTTACGCCGCCGCCGTGTTTGCGCGAGACTCAAATTGAGATGCGGTATTTCTTCCGGAAGCGCATTCCCGAGTTTCGCCGCGTGCTGCTGGTGGAGAGCGGATCCCGATCCTTGTTCGACAACCTGCTGCCTGGAATATTGCAGCACCACGGCGAAAACGTGCGCATCGACCTGGTGACCTGCTACGCGGGAGTTCCTCAAGGATTCCGCGAGGAAACCGGGAAGGTCTACCGCGTGAACGAATACTCGGGCCGCGCCGGCCAGAAGCAGCTCTACCGCGAGTTGGCCGCCAACCGTTACGACATCATCGGCATCATCTGTTCGGACGAGCCGATCATGACGAAATGGAAGTGGGGACTGGCGCTGCTGCTGCGCGCCAAACTTCTGGTGCTGAACGAGAACGGCGACTACTTCTGGTTCGACTACTCGAACACGGCCGTAATCCGGCACTTCGTGCTATTTCGCGCGGGACTGGCAGGCGCGGGCGCCGCCACCACCATCGCGCGCTTGTTGTTTTTCCCCTTCACGCTGGTCTACCTGGTCCTGTGGGCGGCATCAGCGCATCTTCGCAGAAAGGTACGTGCATGAAACAGATCCTGGTGAACGAATGTGGTGGTCCGGAGAAGATGGAAGTGGTGGAGGTGCCCAAGCCCTCGCCCGCGCCGGGACAAGTGGTGGTGAAGTTGGCCGCGATCGGCGTGAACTTCATCGACATCTACTTTCGCACCGGTTTGTATAAAGCACCCGCCCCGTTAAGCCTGGGCATGGAAGGCTCGGGCGTGGTGGATGCGGTGGGTGAGGGCGTGGAGGGTGTGAAAGCGGGCGACCGCGTGGCTTATTGCATGGTGCGAGGGTCCTACGCCGAATACGCCGCCGTTCCGGCAGGACAGGTAGTGGCGATGCCCGCCGCGCTCGATTTTCCTTCCGCCGCCGCGGCCATGTTGCAGGGAATGACCGCGCACTACCTGACGCATTCGACTTACCCGCTCAAAAAGGGCGACGTCTGCCTGGTGCACGCGGCGGCCGGCGGCACCGGCGGCTTGATCATACAGATGGCCAAGATGCGTGGCGCGCGTGTAATCGGAACCGTGTCGACACAGGCGAAAGCAGAACTGGCGAAAGCGGCCGGTGCCGACGATGTGATCCTGTACACCGAATGCGAGTTCGACCGTGAAGTGAAGCGGCTCACCGCGGGCCGCGGCGTCGATGTAGTCTACGATTCGGTGGGCGCATCGACGTTCATGCGAAGCCTGGATTCGCTGCGGCCCTGTGGCATGATGGTGACCTTCGGCAACGCCAGCGGCGCTGTGCCGGCGATCGAACCGCTGCTGCTCAACCAGAAAGGTTCGCTGTTTTTGACGCGTCCCGCGCTCGGACACTACGTTATGACGCGCGAAGACTTGCTCGCGCGCTCGGGCGACGTACTCGGCTGGGTCGCATCCGGCCAATTGAAACTGCGCATCGATCGCACCTATCCGCTCACACAAGCCGCCCAGGCGCACATCGATCTGGCCAGCCGCGCGACGTCAGGCAAGCTGCTGCTGGTGCCGTAGGTCTGACGCTCCCGCTTCTCTAGCGGTTGGAGATCAGTTCGAGTTTCAGCGGGTTCGGGTCGCCTTGGATGCGATATTTGGCGTTCTCGCCTTCGAGGTCGAACCGTAGTTTGCCGTCCTTGGTGGTGCCTCCGCTGCCTTTCAGTTCTTCGCTCTGCAAACGCACCAGCATGTCCGTGAGACGAAACTCGGGCTTGCCCGACTTCCAGTTGATGTCGCAGCGGGCCGAGAGCGTACGCAGGTCTTTTCCGGCCAACACGTCCAGCGACTCGCTGCGCAGATTCGCCTTGATGCGCAGGCTCTTCATCAGCGCCGCGCCGGCTCCGGAGGCTTCCGCAACCCCGTCAATGTCCGACTTTCCACCCCGCCAACGCATGCCGTCAACACCGCCTGTGAACTTGTAGCGCGGCACGCCATCGTTCAGCCCGATGGCGAGCGCACCCGTCAGCGCGCCGTTCTCAACCTCCGCGGAAACGGAACGCGCCTCGAATTCGGTTGCATCCCAACGGAAGCCGATCCTGGCCTTCTTGAACGCCAGACGATTCACGGTCAGCGTTCCAGCTTCCAACACACCTTCGGCATGCCAATTATCGAGCCAATGCGGCGTCGCGGAACGGCCGATATGTAACGTCCGCTGCAGGAAGCCTTGCCGCTCACGGAAAGCTGGCGCGAGCAGCGCCTCCAACTCACCGCCATCCACCGACGCGCTCGAAAGGTGAAGCCGGTACGGCCGCGCGGCGCCCGGCTGGAACGACAGTTCTCCTTCCACCGCGAGATTGCCGGTCTTGGCTTCGAGATGACTCACCGCGAAGGCAGACCCGTTCACCGACAAGCGCGCCGCGCTTACATCGAGCGGCTTCGACAACGCTTCCAGCGTCATCTTCGCGTCGCGCACGTCGGCTTCCGCGGACCATTCACCGGGCTTCTCACCCGTCTGCGCCAAATGCAGCGAACCGGAACACATGCCCTCTCCAGCCGACGCGACCAAATTCGACAGCGGCACTGGAATGGTTCCTCCGAGCGCATTTTCCAAAGTCGCAATCGGCAACGCGCGAGCGTTGAAGCGGAGGTTTAGCGCGCGCGTGCCGCGGTCGTAATCGCCATCGACCAGCACGGCCGCGTTATCGAACCGCATGGTCGCCACGGGCAGTTGAAACTCCGCGCCGCTCGCGACCACACGCGCCTGCTCGAGTTGGGCAGCCACCTTGCCGGGAAGCTGCAGCGCCACGGCGTCCATGAGGAATTGACCGCGAAGGCTCGATTCCGGCGAATAGACCATCACACCGGTCATGTTGCCGCCGGTAACCACGTCTTTCGATAAAGGCAGCCCCAGATGCCCGACAGTTTCCACAACCGGCGCCAGCGGCATGTCCAATGCCGTGAGGCTCACAGCCCAGCGCGGGGCACCGAGCAGATCGGCCACACGCAGCCGCAGCGCCATGCGCATGTTCGGGTTATCGGTCTGATCGGCGTCCAGTTCCAGCCGTTGATCGGATGCGCTAAACATGCCGCGAAAACGCAGCGGTCCGCCCGTGATCTTGCCCGGAGAGAGGTCCCAACGATAGAGGCTGTCGATATCGAGCTGACCGGCGATCGCGATCGCGCTGAGCGGTCCGGCCAACCGCACGTTCCCGCTCACGGCTCCGTGCACACCGACATCTTCGCCGTGCGCCAGAATCATCAGTTCACCCAGGCTGCTGCGCTCCAGTTCGGCCTCGGCTTCCAGACGCCCTTCGCCTTGTCCAGGCAGCCAGCGCAGGCGCCCGCGCATCGTCCCGAACGATTGCGAAGCGCGGTCGGTACGCGCCGGCACGCCGGCAAAACGCAGCACCAGTCCGGCGCCCGCTCCCGATTGCGGGTAGACATCCATGTCGGCTTCCGAGAAGTAGTAAACCGACTTCCACTCTCCTAGCTTCACATTCACGCGTCCGTCGCGGACTTGTATGGTGGGCCAGGACGCGCCGCGCGTGTTGCCGCTGGCGGCCGAGCCGCGAAAGAAGAGCTGCGAATTCCAAACCCCGGCTTCGTTGCGCGCTAGGGTGATGCTCGGCTCAATCAACCTCAGATTTGAAAAGACCAGCCGTCCGCTGAGCAGGCTGGCCAGATCGACGCGCGCTTCGAGCGAACGCACGTAGGCAATTGGCTCGATCCCGAACGAGGCGTCTTCGTGCACCACCACATCTTTAACCGTGAAACCAGGCCCGCGAAAGAGGATGAAACGAGGCTCGCGAAACTCAACATCGCGCCCGAGCGAGCTGACCAACCCGGCGCGTATCCGCGCGCTGAATCGCTCGGCGCTCAGAAAAGGCGCCGCCACCGCGGCCACAACCACAACGAGCAGCGCGACCCAAAACAGGCGCCAAAAGAGCTTCTTCGGTTGCGCTGTCATGATTGAAACGAATTCTCCATTATCTGATAGTCGCCAGGTGTATCCACATCTTCCAGGATAGCGGCATCCTCAACATCCACAAAGAGCGTCCGCTCGGGATGCGCATGCACGACATCGCGCGCGGACCGCTCGGGAGCGAGCGTAAGCAGCGCGGCGAACAACTCGCGCGAACAACCTAGCGGATGCCCGCGCCGCCCATCGTAGCGCGGCATCGCGACCAGCGGCGGCGGCGAACCGTCGCTCAACGCGCGTGCCAGCGCTTGGATGGTTTCCGGCCGCACACGCGGGCAATCCACCGGCGTGAAAAGACAGCCTGGGA
This sequence comes from uncultured Solibacteraceae bacterium, assembly GCA_964505625.1. Taxonomy (GTDB): domain Bacteria; phylum Acidobacteriota; class Terriglobia; order Bryobacterales; family Bryobacteraceae; genus JAJFUV01. Next base: position 22,747 of record CAZDIZ010000012.1, read on the forward strand.
CGTCGGGCGCGAGCGCGGCAATCCCGCATTGCAGCGAAGTCAACTGTCCGAGCGGCCAACGCTCGTTCACCAGAAATCGCGCTCGAGCGGAAGGATCCAGATTCTCGCGGACCGTGCCGGCGTCCGCTCCCAATACCACGATGACCGGATCGCACACTTCGGCGTAGA
>CAZDIZ010000012.1:23014-27067 GCA_964505625.1 uncultured Solibacteraceae bacterium
TCTTCCGGCGTGACGGCGCCGATATCGAGGCCCATGGGCGCGAACAATCGCTCGGGGTGCTCTATGGCAATGCCTTCCGCTTCGAGTTCCTTCACTACCGAAATCACCTTGCGGCGGCTGCCGATCATGGCGATGTAGCCCGCCTCGGTCGCAAGAGCCCACCGCAATACACGCAGGTCGTCGCGATGGCCGCGTGTGACGATGACGATGAAACTGGATGCGTTCACCGCAAGCTGCGGAAAGATCTCTTCGTATTCGCCCGCCAGCACCTGGCCGGCATCGGGGAAGCGCTCGCGGTTGGCGAACGATTCGCGATCGTCGATGACCACGGTGTCGAATCCGGCCAGCGACGCCGTCGCCGAAAGACTTTTCGAGATGTGCCCCGCCCCGAAGACGAACGCGCGCGGTTGTGGACGCACCGGCTCGATGAACACCTCCAGTTCGCCGCCGCAGATCAGACCGTTGTCGCCCGCGGCGTCCTGGTTGAGCGTGAAGTTGAGCCGCTTGGGCTGCCCGGTGCGGATCACCTCGCGCGCGGCGGCGTACACCTCCGCCTCGACGCAGCCGCCGCCGACGGTGCCGACCATGGTCCCGTCGCCGCGCACCAGCAACTTCGCGGTCTCGTAACTAGGAATGGAGCCACGGACTTCAACGATCGTAGCCAGCGCACAACTCTCGCCGGCCCGCCGCAAGCGCACCAATTCCTCGTAAATGTCCATCCAGCGGAATTATAGCGCGGCGCTCGCGGTTGCCGAAGAACGGAGCAGTCCGCCCGTGCCCCCCAACGCTGTCCACTCGCGGCCATCAGAGGATGCCCTCGCCGACTCGCTGCACTGCGTGATCAGCCCCCCGGTCAATGCATAGCGAAAACCCACTCCGCTAAGCTCTTTTCCGTCGAGAATGAGGGAAGCCCCCTCGCTCCGGCGGAAGAATGGGTATGAGAGCCTATTTCAGAAACCGGTGCTGTTCAAGAAACCAAATCCAACGGCCGATCAGTGGCGCGAAGCCCGTGACATGCTCGTTGAGCTCAAGCAATTGTTTGAGGCGGGAAATGAAGCCGCCTATGCTGCTGCCATCGCGGAGGTGTTGTCCGGAGGACAGTCGGCGCTGGGAAAGTGGCTCACTTCCGGCGACTTCTGGGGTGGCATGGGCTCGCTGGTCGATTCAGCGTTTTGCACGCCTTCTGGATTGGGGCGGGAACGTGACATAAACAACAGCAGGGAGTTCATAAAACTCATCGTCAGGCTCGGAAGGCATCAGTTACGTTCGGGAATCTACACAGGCGGGCTGTTGTCGCCGGGCATCAAGCCGCACATCCAGACATGGACGGAGCTCTTCGAACTGACGCTGGACGACGTAAGTCCAGTTGAAGACCTGCACTGGCCCCAACGGGTGAGCGGCCAGTTCGAAGCTGCCCCAAAACCTTAGTCTGAGACGTGATCGAACGTCTCTTGGCTCCTTATGTGGACCGTACTAGGTCCGTCCTTGGCTTTTCGGCAATCCTATCGCGGCAACTCGCTCGCGAAGCGGGTTCCGGACACGGTATGTTATCATCCGTTCGAAGTGAATTATCCCTCGCACGTGGCGCCCGGACTGGCGCTGATTTTTGACCTTGACGGAGTCATCATCAACTCGAACTCCGTCCACGCCATCGCATGGCGCAAGTATCTGGCTCAATTCGGCAGAGATTCCGCCGAAATTGAGCGTACAATGTTTGGAAAGCGTAACGATGACATCGTGCGCGAAGTCTTCGGCGACCAACTGACGGAAGCCGAAGTCGCCGCGCACGGAGCCGCCAAGGAGGCCATCTACCGCGAACTGATGAGGCCGCAACTGGAAGATAACCTGGTGCCGGGCGTGCGGAGTTTTCTCCAGCGTCACGACGGGTTGCCAATGGCCATCGCCAGCAACGCCGAACGGCCCAACGTCGATTTCGTGTTGGATTCGAGCGGCCTGGTGGCCCATTTTCGCGTGGCCTTCGACGGTGCGCAGGTGGCGCGTCCCAAACCCGCGCCGGACATCTATCTCATGGCGGCGGATTCGCTCGAAACATCTCCAGCCAATTGCATTGTGTTCGAAGATTCCATGCCGGGCGTCGAAGCCGCGCTGGCTGCGGGGATGCGCGTGGTGGGATTGCAGACCACGCACGATGAACTGTCCGGCGTCGACATAGGCGTGAACGACTATCGCGATCCGCGGCTGGAACCGTGGTTGAGGGCACAAAGCGTACATTCATGAACTGGCTCGCATTCTGGCGTAGGGACCGCCGAACAGAGGTAACCCCGCAACAGATGCGTGCCTTGTATGCGCTCAGCGAAGACATTCTCACCGCTGACTCGCCGGCCGCGATCGAACGGCGCTTGTCGGAAGTTCTGGAACGCGCCATGGGAGTCACGCGGGTCCGGCTCTATGTGTACGACCGCCGTACGCGCACGCTCGAACACGTCGGCGCCGCGCGCGGCTCCGTGCGAACGTTCTCGGTGAGCGAACCGCCCGGCCCGCCCGCTTCCGTCGCCGCCATGGCGTTCCGCAATCGGGCCATGCTGGCCGTACCGGACTCGAGCGACAGCCCTTTCTTCCACGGCGATAAGCTCGACGGTTGCCCCCATGCAGCGTTGTTCGTTCCCATGCAGGGACCGACCGAGCCCGCCGGGCTGATCGAACTCGACCAAGACGACCGGCCGCGCACGTTCTCTTCCATCGAAAAAGCCGCGGCGCAGCATCTGGCCAACCTCGCCAGCATCGCGCTGCGCGGCATTGCCTGGCGCGCCAGTCAGGAGCAACTCTTTCACGGACAGCGCCTGGCCGCCGCCGGAGAACTCATCTCATCCATCGCCGGGCAGCTCAAGAGCCCGCTGGAGGCTATCGCGCAAACCACCGAGCGGCTCCTGAAATCCGCCAATGGCGGCATGCGCGCCGACATCGAGCAACTGAACCGCGAAGCGCGCAGCGGCGTCGATACGGTCGCCCGGATGTTGACCTTCGCTAGCGTTGAACCGACAGACTCGTCCGACACGGACCTGATTGCGCTGCTCGGCGAACTGGTGGAGACCTGCCGCGCGTCCTGGAGCCTGCAAGGCGTGCACGTCGAAACATCGCTGGCCGATGAACCGGTGATGGTGCAAGGCTCGGCCGACCGTCTGGAGGGGCTGTTCTCGAACATGTTTGCGTTCGTGATGGAAGGCTTGGACTCCGAAGCCGGACGTCCGGTTTCGATCAGCGCGCGGGAATTCGGCCAGATGGTTCACGTCGAAATCGTCTACCCTTCTGTCGCGACCGCCGACCCCAAACCGGACCCATTCAGCGAAACCGCGCACGCTTTCCGCGGCGGGTTGAGCCTGGGGGTGTGCCGAAGCATGGCGCGCCATTACGGCGGCGACATGCGCCACACCGAGGACGCCGACCACATGGTCCGCCTGGAACTGCAATTGCCCATCTCGATCGCCAGCCAGCGTAGCCAACCGGAACGGCGGGTCGCGCCCCGGCCCGGCTCGCGGCAATTGACCGTATTGCTCCTCGAATCCGATCCGGCGGCGGCCCGCGCCACGCTGATGGCGCTCTGCAACCGGGAGCATCGCGTGGTTCCGGCCACATCCACCGACGCGGCCGCCGACATGATGCGGCGCTTTCGTTTTGACGCGGTCTTCTGCGTGCTCGACCCACCTCGCGTCGACTGGCTGCGCATCTTCGAGCAGGCGCGCCGGCTGGCCGGAGCGTTTGTCCTGCTAGCCGAACGTTACGACGCGGAGTTGGCCAACTCGGTGCACAACGGAGACGGGTTCGTGCTGCGCAGGCCAGTCGAAGGACCGGAACTCGATCGCGCGCTGGGCGCCATCGAGCAACGGGCGGGACGCCGAATGCACGGTAAGATGGATTCATGAGAACTCTCCGATCCGCGATTGTCGCCGTGGCCGTTCTAGTGGCCCTCACCCAAGCGGGTCTGGCGCAGAAGAAGTACAACGGGCCGCGCCCGCCAAAACCGGACATTCCCTACCTGCTGCATGCCGACAACCTGATCGCCACCGAAACCGGAGAAGCCCGCGAGGAGAAGAA
>CAZDIZ010000012.1:27167-28442 GCA_964505625.1 uncultured Solibacteraceae bacterium
GTCCAGATGAGTTGCGCGTTCCTGCTCACCGGGCTGATCGCCTTCAAGGTCGTGGCGGTCTGGCACATCCTTTCACTTTCGGTGGTGGTGGGCTTCGCGCAAGCCTTCGGCGGGCCGGCCTACCAGGCACTGATTCCCAGTCTGGTCAAACAGGAACACCTGCCGAACGCGATCGCGATGAATTCGATTCAGTTCAATGTGGCGCGTGTGATCGGACCGGTGCTGGGCGGTCTGGCGCTCACGCAACTCGGCGCGGCGTGGTGTTTCGGGTTGAACGGACTCAGCTTTGTGGCGGTCATCATTTCCCTGGTGTCGTTGCGGGTGCGATTTGTCCCCAGCAGCCAGAGATCCTCCATGCTCGACAGCATGCGGCAGGGCTTCGGTTTCGTGCGCGGCAAGCCGGGAATGGTTTCGTTGATCGTTCTGGCGTTTCTGGCGACCATGCTCAGCATTCCGCTGATGGTGTTCCTGCCGGTGTTTGCCAAGGATGTCTTCCGCCAGGGCCCCACCGTCTACACGATGTTGCTGGCATTTTCCGGAGCCGGTTCCATCACTGGCGCGTTGCTAGTGGCAGCCGCTGGCAACGCGCGGCGTAAGGGACGCGTCATCGTGGCGACGCTGGTGCTGCTCGGCATGGTGATGGTAGGATTCGCGCTGTCGCGCTGGCTGCCGGTGAGTTGCGCGCTGGTGTTTTCGGCCGGCGCGTGCATGATCGCAGTGTTCGCCACATTGAGTTCTCTGGTGCAACTGCTCACCAGCGACGACATGCGTGGGCGCGTGATGAGCGTCTACAACGTAGCCTTCCGCGGCGGGATGCCCATGGGCAGCCTGTTGGCGGGAGCCATGGCCCCCGCCCTGACCGCGCCCTTGGTGTTGGGAATCTATGGTGTCTTGCTAAGCCTGTTGGGACTATACTTTCTGGTTGTGCAGCGCGAAGTGGCGGCCCTGTAGAATGAAGAGACGCGACATGCGATTCCTGATAACGGCGGGACTGGCCCTAATGCTCTCCGCGCCGGCACCGGCCCAAGAGCTGGAGGCCGCGCGCGACCGGCAGGACCGTGCCGCTATCGAAAAGAAGATCGCCGAACTGGCGGTAAGAGCAGTCCGGCAGCCCAATCACGCCGATGCGCATCACGCGCTCGCCGTGGCCCAATCCTATTTGGCGGAAGTGGCGCTGGAGCTGCGAGACAAGAATCTGGCCAAGAACGCCGCCGAGGCCGGCATCAAGGCCGCTGAACGCGCCACCACCTTGCGGCCGGATTCCTCCGAATTCCA
>CAZDIZ010000012.1:28542-44126 GCA_964505625.1 uncultured Solibacteraceae bacterium
GCATCAAGGCCGCTGAACGCGCCACCACCTTGCGGCCGGATTCCTCCGAATTCCAACGCGTCCTGGGTACGCTTTGCGGCCAAGTGATCCCGGCCAACGTGCTTTCGGGGTTGCGCTATGGCAAGTGCGCGCAAGATGCCGTCACCAAGGCGATCAAGCTGGACCCGAAGTCTTCGATGGCGTACGTGAGCCGCGGCGTGGGCAACTACTACCTTCCCCCGGCGCTCGGCGGTGGCCCCGAACTGGCCATCAAGGATTTCGAAAAAGCGATCCAACTGAAACCGGACAACTCAGAAGCCTACCTGTGGCTCGGCATCGCATTGCGTAAGGTGAACCGTAATGCGCAGGCGCGCAAAGCTCTGTCCAGGTCGGTCGAGTTGAATCCGCGGCGAATCTGGGCGCGGCAACAGTTGGAGAAGACGCCGGCGCAATGACGAATGTGCGTTGGATCGTCGCGCTGGGCGTGGTCGCCATCACGGCCCTGAGCTTCTTGGTTTACCCCGGCGCGACGTACCTGCAATCGGATACACAGATCTACATTCCAATCCTCGAGCGGCTGTCGAACCCCGCGCTGCTCACCAAGGATCTGGTGGCCACCGAACCGCACGTCTCCTTCACCATCCTGGACGAAGTTTCGATCGCGGCCCGCAGAATCACCGGCCTCGATTTTGAGCAGATTCTATTGGGGCAGCAAGCGTTGGCGCGCGCCGCGGGCGTGCTGGGAATCTACCTGATCGCTTCGGCGCTGGGACTGGCGTGCGGACCGTCGTTGCTCGTTGCTGCCGTATTCGCGCTGGGCACCTGGATTTACGGACCCACCGTGATGAGCGTGGAACTGGAAGCGGTGCCGCGCGGGTTCGCCGTGCCGCTGGTATTGCTGGCCGTGGGACTAGCTGCCTCGGGCCGGGACCTGGCCGCTGGCGTCTTCGTGGGCATCGCGTTTCTGTATCAGCCCCCGGCGGTGTATCCGTTCTGGATCGTCTACTTCGCGCTTACGTTGTGGCCGGGCAAACCCGAGGTGATGCAGCGCAGAATTCTCGGCCTTGTCCCGCTGCTCGGCGCCGTGCTGCTGTTGTTTCTGATGTCGCGCTGGCAGATCGGCGAGGCAGAGAAACAGGAACTGCTCAGCCGCCTGAACCCGGCGCAGGAGAAGCTCCAGCGCCTGCGCGCGCCGTACAACTGGATTTCTATTTGGGGCGGCACGCTCGCCTGGCACTACGCGATCACGTGGCTCGCTGGTTTGGCTGCCTGTTTCCGGCTGCGTCGCTCCGCCAGCCAGGATCTGAATTTCTTCCTGCTGGGCTTGCCGGCCATCGGGCTGGCGAGCATGCCGGTCTCTTACCTGCTCCTGGAAAAATGGAAGCTGGCCATCGTTCCGCAGTTTCAACCCATGCGCGCGCTGCTGTTTGCCACCGTCGTACTGCTGGTGGCCGCTTGCGCGGCGGGCCTGAAGGCTGCCGTGGAAAAACGTCTGCCGGAGGCGGCCGGATGGCTTTTCGTGGCTTTTCTGGTGCCCATGCAGTTGCGTTTTGAACAACTTGGACAGTTGCCCTGGTCAAGTACCACCGTGCGGCGGCTGGCGTTGGCGCTCGCGCTCGCACTGGCGGTCACTTTCGCGGTGCGGATCGCGCAAGTCTCGAAACGCTGGGCGGCGGTAGCCACTGTCTGCGCTATTCTGCTGCCCTTCGCGCTGGTTCCGGCCGCAGGCCTGGCCAAAGCCGGCTCCGTCGAGACGCCGGATTTGGCCGCCGTGGCAAACTGGGCGCGCAATTCCACGCCCGCTGATGCCGTGTTTCTGTTTCCGGATGCCGGTAAGGGACTGGAACCAGGGGTCTTTCGCGCGCGCGCGCTACGCGCGGTCTATTGCGACTGGAAAAGCGGCGGCCAAGTGAACTATTTGCGCGGATTCAGCGACGAATGGTGGCGGCGCTGGCAGCGCAACCTTTCTGTGAAACCCGACCCCAAAGCGCTCCCAGCCTACCGAAGCTGGGGAGTAGATTACATCGTGCTGCGCCGGGAGCATCGAATCGCGGCACGTCCGGCGGTGTTCGAGAATTCGCGCTATCTCGTGTATCAAACTCTGCCCTAGACACATCCCTCTTAAGTGGTAGACTAAGGGTATGAAAATCTGGACATTCCTGATCGCATTGACCCTCACCTTCTCGCTGGGATTAACGGCCGCCGACGAGACCGGTTACATCAAAGCTCGCGGCAAGCCCGGACGCGCGGGCATCTTCGTGGATGGCAAGTACGTCGGCCCCGCGGTGCGCTTTTCGGTGCCTGAGAAGTACGCCGTCGCACCGGGCGACCACGAGGTCACTTTCAAGGATCCCCGTTACGAAGACTACTCGACCAAGGTCACAGTCCGCGCCAAGAAGACCACCAAGATCAGCTTCAAGCTGAAGGCGGTTGAGCCGGCCAAGCCTCCATTCGGAAGACTGCGCTTCGGGGGTGGAGAACAAGAGTCCTTCATTTCCGTTGCCGCGGGCGATGTCAGCGCGGTCAACATCAACGGTAAGTTCTACGGCTATGTGGATGAGTTGAACAATGCTGGTGGCGGTCTGCTGCTGAACCCGGGCACTTACAAGGTTCAGGTTTCGTCGCCACTTTACGGCGAGATCAACAAGGACGTGACCATCGAAGCCAACAAGGTCACCATCATTCCTCTGCCAAAGAAATAGGCGCGAGAGCGCTTAGGAGTTACACCTTAGACGCCGGTTTGCATTCCCTAGGTGAATGCGAACCGGCGTTTTGTGTCACGACCTGTTAACATAAAGCAGGAGCGCCGTGTGTGAAGATGCACCGGCCGCAACACTTCACAACCCCCGTGATTCGCACCAATCGTAGATTCCTCTCTGTATGGACAGCGGCCGCGTTGGCCTTGATGGGCATTGTCGCCCCCCTTCGCGCCCAATCTTCGCCGAACGACGTCGCACGGCTACTGGCCGGGATGCCAGCCACATCATCCAGCACGCTGAAGGATGTGATGGAAGCACCGGCATGGAAAACCCACGCGGAGGAATTCGACCGCGCCTGGCGGACGTTGGAAGCCGAGCGCCTTCCCGCCATGCGGCGTTTTCAAACCACCGAACTCAGTTCGCCGCGCAATCGGGAACGTGTGATGCTCTATCCGTTCGGCGGACCAGATGTTCTGAACGCGCTCACCTTGTTCCCGGACAATCCGACCTATATTCTGATCGGGCTGGAACCGATTGGGACGCTGCCGGATGCAACCGTCCTGCGCACCGATCTGGATCGCCTGCTTGGTTCGACGCGCGAGAGCCTCAGTTCGCTGTTTCAGCGCAGTTTCTTCATTACGCGCGAAATGGACCGTTCTTTGCGCGGGCAGAAATTCAACGGCGTGCTGCCGGACATCCTGGTGCAGTTGGTGCGAATGGACGCGGAGATCCTGGGCGTTGCTCCGGTGCAAGTGGCCGAGGGTGGCGTGTTGGCCCCATGGGATCGCGCCAATGTGGGAGCGAAGGCGATCCGTAACCGCGGCATTGAAATCATCTTCCGCCGCGCGGGCCACACGGCTCCACAGCGGCTCTATTTCTTCAGCGTGAACCTCGGCCCGAAGTTGAACGGCAATCGTGCGTTTCTTACATACCTGGACCGCACGGCGCCATTCGTGACGTTCTTCAAAGCCACCAGTTACATGCCGCATCACAAGGGGTTCCGCACCATCCGCAAGAAGGTGCTCGAAACCAGCGAATTGATTCTGCAGGACGATTCCGGCATCCCGTTTTCCTATTACCAGACGCCGGAATGGATGGTGCAGCTTTACGGCGAATACGACAAGCCTTACGGCAGCTTCCAGTATCTAGAACAAGAGGACCTGCAAAAGGCTTACGCCGTGCCTGGCGCGGCCAAGAAACTTGAATTCCGCATTGGATACGGATTCAGCAGAATTCCCTCAAACCTGCTACTCGCGCGGCGCAAGCCGCTGAACGGCGGAGCAGCTCACTCGGCATCGCCGGCCGCGGCCAGCCGGTAGAGCGCCAGCGCCAGTGCACCCGGCCCTTGGATAGCGTCGTAGTAATCGGGACGGTCGACCACGGCGGTCCCGCGAATCAACCCGCTGGGATGAACAAAAACACGGCGCGCGTAGTCGCCCGATGCGCGCGCCCCGTCCAGCCAGCGCCGCTCGCCGCTGGCTTTGTGGAGCGAAAGCAGCGCCTCGATTCGCTCGGCCAGCGTCGATGCCATTTGCGCTTTCGGCTGCGGCGCTGCAAGTAACGCGGCGCCGACCTGCCGGGCCATCTCCAGATGACGCGCGTCGCCGGTCGCACGATGGATGCGGACAGCCGATTCAATGAACGCATAGCGCGGCGCGGAGCCTCCGCTGTCGCCTTCTCCCGCGAGCATTCCGGGCGCGCAGGCCTCCAGATAGAGCCGCGCGTCGTCAAGCCAGCGCCGGTCGCGAGTGTATTCATACGCCATGACCAACCCCAGCGCCACCGCCGGCCGCGGCGGATAGGCGTATGGTAACTCGCGCATCTGCCGGTCGGTCCAGTTGTCGGGATACAAGCCTTGCGGATTGCTCTTGGACTGGAAAGCGAGCAGCAGACGCCGCGCCCAGTCTTCGTACTTCCCGTCGCCGGTCTTGGCCTTCAGGAACGCAAACGAACTGACGAAGGTGCCGAGATACCCCATGATGGTGGCTTGGTCGCGCTCGGGAGCGCCGTTCCAGTAGTTGGCGTGGCGATCGTAAGCCATCGAACGCTTGTCGGTGATGTGGTAACGATAGATGCCTTCGATCTCGCGCCGCACAGCATCCGGATCAATCCGCCACAGTTCTTCCCAAAGCGGCGAGGCGTGCTGCAGTTCGTGCCGCTTGCCGTGGACTTCATCGTCCAACACGTTGTAGGCGACGTGCTCGCCCCAGGCGAACAGACCCGTGGTGGGGCTAATGCAGTGCTTCAGGAAGAAGCGCATGTAGTCGCCGGCGGCCCGCGTAAAACGTTCGTCGCCGGTCGAACGCGTGAGAGCTTCCAACAAACGGATGTTCTCGGTGTCCCAAAGCAGGTTGGAATCCTGCGCCCAATCGGTGTTGCTGCGATCCTTGCCCCACAGCAGGTAGTTTTTGTCCTCGCGCCAAGTGGACATTTCCTCGCGCCAGGCGGCCGCCGTGCGCTGCTTGGGCACCTCGAGTGTTCGCAGGTCAATCATGTGCACAAACATCGGGGTCGCGCGTGCGCCGTAGTGATCCCGGCCATGCTTCAACAACGCTTCGGCGTACTCGCGCGCGGCGCGATAGTAACGCGAATCCGGCGGCGCGCCGATCGCGCTGACAATCGCGACAAGACTCAGAACCAGTATTCGCTGCATGGCAGGTGGCGGCGCGCGTCACTCGAACGCGGAGGCCCTTCCTTCAATGTAAACGCCGGCCGCAACCAGCGCATCCAGACTGTAGGGAAAGAACAGATACTCGCCTTCGGCAGAAAGGGAAACCAGGAACACGTAGCCGCGGGACTGTTTGGAATCAGGGTTAGATGCGGGCAGCGTCTGCAGCACCGGAGCTGGCACGTGTAGCGATTTCGCGCGCGCGTCCGCGACACAAAGAAATCCCGCCGTGGCGCGCCGGACCTGGTCGGAGCTGATGCCGACCACCGCCACCCACTGTTGCGCCTTGCTCGATCGCCACTTCACCGTCAGGCCACGGTCGCGCGCGACGCGGCGCGCGGCATCGTTGTTGATCCACCGAACCTCCTCCGGCATACGCAGCCGAACGGGAAACGCGTCCACCTGCGGTCCGCCCAACACGCGCACACGCAATTCACCGGGTTTGAGAAATAGCGGCTGCAGATTGCGAAAACCGGCGCCCGGCATCGCGCCTCCGAGGATCTGATAGTAATAGGAGCTGCCCGCCGTGGGCTGAGGCACCGTACGCGTAGCGTCGCCGGATTCGATGCGTATGGCGCCACCGTCCAGTAACCGCGTGGAAGGAAGCCAACTCCGGCGTAGGTACTGCTCCACCTCGTCCCACCCCACCGCCGCGCTCCAGGCCATGCACGTACCCGGCGCGGGCAGACGCAAAAAGCGCCCCAATATGCCGCTGTCGCTGCCTTCTCGAAATGCCGCTATCGCGCCATCGCCGGCGGCTCCGCTTCCCGCGGCTTTGTCTCCCGTCCGGAAAGCCAAACGAAATGGCGCAATGACACCAGCGCGTCCGCCGCGCGCGATGTAGTTGCCGATGCGGCTGGCGCGAAGGCAAGCGGATTCGTCTGGTTCGACGGCCACGGTGGCGACGTTGCTCGGCCGAGCACCACCCACGCGCACCTGCACCGGCACGAAGCAGCCGCGCGGCGTGCTGGCGGGAATCTGAAAGTGGATTTGTTCCTTGCCTTCGCCGCGCGCGTCCTGCGTTACCGTGAACTGGCGCACCGCCCGGCCGCCGACAAAGAGTTCGACCCGCTCTTGCGTGCGCGCCAAACCGGTGCCGTGGATGCTGACTGTGGCGCCTCTGGCCACGCTCCCATCGATCGCCCGTCCCGCTCCCGCAGCGTCCATCGTGAAGATGGCGAAGCCGGACGGGGCAATTTCAAAGGCAAACGGCGCGCTCGCGAGGCCGTCGTGTTCGACCACCACTTGAACGGGCCCCGGCGGAATATCCACGGGCGCCACGGCCAGGATCGAATCGTTCGCCGCGCGCAGCGTGCGTGCTTTCCACGCGGCAGCGCCGCGCGTCAAACGCACCACGCCGCCGGGCCCAAGATTGCGCCCGCGCACAAGCATCTGTGCGCCAGCGGGCACCGCGCCGACCGCCAAGCGTGGCGGCAGCAAGCTCGCGGCATTCACAATCGATTCGATTTCAATGGCCGGTTGCGTTGCCGCGAGCAACGCGAGACATGCCGTCAGCAGCAAGGCGCGCTCGTTTCCGCCTTCACTTGACGGCCACCTTCAGCCCAGTCTGGCTCTTCGTCGTGCCGATGGTCACGACGACGTCGTGGCTGCCCGACGCCAGACCTTTCGGCAGTTTCACGTTGACCTGAATCACACCCGCCACCATGTATGGCGCGGCGCCGGCGTACTGCACCTCGGCGGTTAGCCCGCCAACCGTGGCCGTAACCGGTTGCGTCACGGGCACCGGGAACGAAGCCATCGCAACCTGTCCGTCCACTCCGGCGGGGTTTGTCTGCCCTTCGCCCGTGCCGTAGAGCATGACGACGGATTCCTGATCCGCCGCGTTCGCCGCCGAGTTCACCGAGTAGTCCTGATTCAGGATGGCGCCTTGGCCCGTGCCGCTGGCGTTCGCCGAGAACAGGCCCGGAACCACGGCCACCACGGGAACGGCTACAGGCGCCGACAACGCGCCTTTGTACTCGGCCTGCACGGTGGTACTCGTCTTTCCCGCGACCGCATACGGCACCACCACGCTCGATTGTGTTTTGGAGACGTAGATGATGGGCGCGGCAACGCCGTCAAACAGGAATCGGGTTTCTCCCGCCAGCGTCTCCACGCGCTGGTTGGCATTCACGGTCCCTTTGGTGAGCGACGCCGGTCCGATCCAATCGCCGAACAACACCACCAGTTCGCCCGCGGAGACCTTCGCCTGTTCGTAGTTGGCGGCGTTGGCAATGGCGGCGATGCTCGGACCTGGATCGAACACGGAAGAGAACTTGGCGACAAAGGCGTCGCCCGGCGGGAATGCCTGATTGGCTACTCCGCCACCCAACACCTTCTGCGGAGCATTAGTGGTTCCCACCAAGGTCTGTGAGTACGTGAAACCGGTGATGTACGCGTTGCCGGCCGAGTCGATGGCCAGGGCCGAAGCAACTTCGTCGCGCGCACCGCCGTAGTAAGTCGCGTACGACAACTGCTTGGCGCCGGGCGCGAAGCGGGCCAGGAATGCGTCACCCAGTAAGATACTAGCGTCGCCGTCCTGACCGAGGAAGGTCTTCTGCGCGGCGTCGGAGGTCACCGGAAAGTCCGTCGAAAGCGTGTGGCCCGCGATGACAATGCCACCCCACGGGTCCACAGCAAGGCCCCAACCGGCGTCGTCTTGCTTGCCCCCCAGATAAGTCGAGTACAGCAACCCGGAGCCATCGGACTTGATCCGAGCGTAGAACGCATCGCCCCACAGCATTTCATTGGCGGTGGTCGCGCCGCCGAATTTGGTTTGGAAAGCGCCATCACTCACGGGGAAGTCAGTTGAAGTAGTGGCGCCCGTCAGATGCACCGATCCATCGTTGCCAACCGCCATCCCGAGCGCGGCATCGTTGCGCGCACCGCCCAGGTAGGTCGAGAACAACAACGCACTCATGTCGGGCTTCAGCTTGGCCGCAAAGGCGTCGCCCATGCGCGCCCAATCGAAGCCCTCGCTGGCATAGCCTTTGTAAGTACGCTGGTAGGCGCCCGCCGTGGTGGGAAAGTCACTGGAAAGTGTGCCTCCGGCAACATAGATGGCGCCCGACGCGTCCAGCGCGATCGCCGACGGCGCTTCATCCAACTTTCCGCCCAAGTAAGTGGCCAGAGGCAACTGATTGCCCGTCGGGCTTAGCTTGGCCACAAACGCGTCACCGGACTGATACATGGGCGCCGAAGTTCCGTCCATGCTCTTGTTGCCTCCCGCGCCGGCATAGGTCTTCTGAAGCGCCGACGCCGAAACCGGAAAGTTCGTGGACATGGTGACACCGGCAATGTAGGCGTACCCGTCGTTATCCAAGGCGACCGCGATAGCGCGATCATCCTTACTTCCGCCCAGGTACGTGCAATACACCATCCCGTTTCCCTGCGCGTTCAGCTTCGCCGCGAAGCCGTCTCCGGCGGTAACGAACGTGTTGTCGCCTCCACCCTGATAGGTCTTCTGGAATGCGTTGGTTGTGGTGGGAAAATTCGTTGAATCCGTGTAGCCGACCACATGTGCGCTACCGGAGGAGTCGACAGCCAGTCCCAAGGCGGAATCGGAAAGGCTGCCGCCGATGTAAGTCGAGTACACCACAGCGGTGCCGGCCGCATTCAACTTCATAACGAACGCGTCTCCAGCGATGAACTTCTGCGGAGCCGGGCCGGCATAAACAGACTGATAAGGTGTGGTGGTCGGGAAGTTCGACGAGGCCGTAAACCCGGCGATGTAGATATTGCCGTTCTTGTCGAGCGCGATGGCGCGAGCCGCCTCGTTGTGCGCTCCGCCGTGGTAAGTCGAAAACGACAACACCGGATCAATCACCAGCGGAAGACTTCGATCGTATTCGTCCGTTGCGAAACTCACCTCGGCGCCACGCAGGCGGAACCCACCGGCCACTTCCAGGCGGCGGCCCTGCTTTTGCTGATAGAGCACCGGCTTTCGCAGCCGCACCGGCGCGCCGCCGGCGTGCAGGATCAGATCACCGGACCGGTCGATCTCCAAACGGCTGGCGCCATCGAAAGCAAGCCGGATGCGCGAGGGATCGGCGCCCGGATGCACGACAAAGTCGAATTCGAGCCGGCCTTCCTTGCCGTAGTAGACGACATCGATGCCGTCGTAGATGCCCTCGCATAGGACGCGCGAGTAGGACGGCACATTGAGTCTCCAGTCTTCCGGCCGGTTGCCCACCAAGTAGTTCGTAGCGCCAGGTTGAAGGTCTTGTCCGGCGAGACGCGGTGAACGGTTCGCACCGGTGAAACGGATATCGAACCGTGAAGAGGCGACGACGGCCGACACGCCAGCCGAAGGCCGGATGGTCATGTCGTAACCGAATCCTCGTGCGGCATAACCCGCGTTCCCGTGGGACTCAAAACGAAGTGGAAGGTCAAACTGAGTTGCGGAAGCCGGACGTGTGACAACGCCGCTCGCCGAAACGGACCAGGGGAGCGCGACGGCCAGAGCAAGAAGCAGAAATACAGGACGCATTATCCTCTCCTTGGTTAACGACGGCTTTATTATATCAACGGAATGAGAGAGGAACGAACGAATGCCGGTATAATGGCTGTACCGAGACCACACTTTTATGTCACTACTCGCCCCGAATCGTCATAAGGGCAAGCTGATCATCGTGGAAGGTATCGACGGGTCTGGGAAATCCACCCAACTTTCGCTTCTCAGCCATTGGCTGCGCTCGCAGGGTATCGCGGTTTCTTTCAGCGAATGGAATTCCTCGCCGCTGGTTCGCGAAACCACTCGCCGCGGCAAGAAGAAGCAAATGTTCACGCCCACCACGTTCAGCTTGATCCACGCCACGGACTTCGCGGACCGCCTGGAACGCTACATCATTCCCATGCTCAAGGCCGGCGCCGTAGTGTGCGCCGACCGTTACGCCTACACCGCGTTCGCGCGCGATACCGTTCGCGGTGTCAGCCGCCGCTGGGTGCGAAACCTGTACCGTTTCGCCGTGCGGCCGAACCTGGCCTTCTATTTCCGCGTGCCGCTGGATGTCGCTCTGGGCCGCATTCTGGGCGGGCGCGCCGAAATCAAATACTACGAGGCCGGCATGGACCTGGGACTCAGCCGCAACATCGAAGAGAGCTTTCGCCTGTTCCAGGGACGCATTCTCGAAGAGTATGATTCGATGGCCGCCGAAATGGGCTTCCACGTTATTGACGCCACCGGCAGCATCGAAGAACAGCAGCAGCAGATGCGGGAAATTGTGCTGCGCGAGTTAGGCGACAGCCTGCGCAATGGCGTTCTGCGCCCCGGGGAAGGAGAACACGATGCTGATGAAGCGACCGCTTGAGTTCTACGGCGATCCGTTGCCGGGAGTTGACACCACTGAACTGCAAGGCAAACTCATCGTGATCGAAGGCCCGGACGCAGTGGGCCGCAGCACGCAGATCGCCGGGCTGCGCACGTGGCTGGAAGCGCGCGGCCACGCCGTGCTCGACACCGGCATGGCGCGGTCGGCCTTGGCGGGCAAGGGCATCCAGCAGGCCAAGGAAGGCAACACACTGGGGCCCATCACCATGACGTTGTATTACACCACCGATTTCGCCGACCGCTTGGAAAACGAAATCATCCCTGCCTTGCGCGCCGGCTTCGTGGTGCTGATTGACCGATACATCTTCTCGATCATGGCCCGCGCCATCGCGCGCAACGAGGACGCGCGTTGGATCGAGCAGGTCTCCGGCTTCGCACTGGTGCCGCACGCGGTTTACTATTTGCGCGCGGACGTCAAGGATCTGGTTTCACGCGTGGTCGTCGGCCGCGGCAGTTTCGACTACTGGGAAAGCGGCATGGACATGCGCTTCGGCCGCGATATGTACGAGAGCTTCGTGCGCTATCAGGCGCGCCAGATTCGCGCGCTGGACCGCATGGAGAAGCGCTACAACTTCCAGGTGATCGACGCCAGCAAACCACCCGACAAGATCCTGAAGGAGTTGCAGCGCCGGATCGCGCGCTTGTTCGAAGGCAAGAAGAAGCGCAAGAGCGCTGCCAGGTAATCCACGCCGGGCGAAAGCTGATAGTATTTCGGTGGAGGTCCACTGGGATATGAAAGCGATTCTGCTCGCGGCGCCCAAGCAACTACAGATCACCGATCTCCCGCGGCCCGAGTTGGCCGCGGGCCAAGTGCGTGTGCGTGTGCGCAATGTTGGTGTCTGCGGTTCGGACTATTCGAGCATCGCCGGCAAGTTGCCTTTCACGCGATTCCCCATCGTGGTGGGGCACGAAGCCAGCGGTGAGGTTCTCGAATCGGCGGCCAGCGGGTGGGCGCAGGGCGAACGCGTGCTGCTTCACCCGATCCTTTGCCGTCGCGACGACGCGGTGTTCGCGCGCGGCGAAGTGCATCACAGCGACTCAACCGAAGTGCTCGGCGTGGTCTCGCGCAACGGCGCCTATGCCGAAGAAGTGGTGGTGGAAGACTACATGCTTCGGCGCATGACCGATGGCATGGACTTTGAAACCGCCGCCATGGTGGAACCAGTTGCCGTCGCCGTGCGCGCGTTTCAACTGGGCGCGCCGCGCGGACAGGACCGCGTGCTGGTGTTCGGCGCGGGAAACATCGGGCTGATTCTCATTCAAGTGGCGCGCGCCTTGGGCGCCGCCGAAGTCGTGGTGACCGACGTGGTGCCGGAGCGGCTGGAACTGGCGCGCGCACTCGGAGTGGACGAAGCCATCGACGTCAGCGGAGACTACCCGGCGGCGCATCTTGAGAAGCGCTTCGACATGGTGATCGACGGAGTGGGTACGGCCGCAAGCGTCAACAACGCGCTGGCCGCGTGCGTGCGCGGCGGACGCATCGTCGTCTATGGCGTGCCGGCCGGTGACATCAACTATCCGCTGAAGGTGGCGTTCTCGAAAGACGTAACGCTCTCGACCAGCCGTTTGTACGATGCGAACTTCGACTTGGCCATCAAGCTGGTGGCCGAGCGGAAACTACGTCTCACCGACATCATCACGCATCGCGTGACGCTCGACGAAGCGCCCGCCTTGCTACTCGATCTGATTGACGGCAAGAAGAAGGCCATCAAGGTTATGATTTCGACATGATCCCCGATTTGTTTTCGGTCAAAGACAAAGTGGTTCACGTGAGCGGCGGCTCGCGCGGCATTGGCAGGGCCATCGCGCAGGCGTTTGACGCCGCGGGCGCCAAGGTGGTGGTGAGCGCGCGCAGCGAGGAAAGCCTGAAGGCCACCGGACTCGATTACGAAATCTGCGACGTCACCAACCGCGAAGCCATCGAACGCACGGTAGCGAACATTGTCGCTCGCCATGGGCGGATGGATGTGCTGTTCAACGTGGCGGGCATCAACTTCCGGCACGGCGCCGAGACATTTCCTGAGGATAAGTTCGACGAGATCATGGCCGTGAATGTGCGCGGCAATTACTTCATGGCTAGCGCTTCGGGCCGCGCCATGATTGGACAGCGCTCGGGCAAGATCGTCAACATCGCCAGCCTCCACACCACGCAGAGCATACAGGGTGTTTCCGCTTACGGCGCCAGCAAAGGCGCCATCGGATCCATGACGCGCGCACTCGCGGTCGAGTGGGCGCCTTACAACATTCAGGTAAACGCGCTGGCGCCGGGCTTCATTGTGACGGACCTGAATCGTAAGCTCTGGGAGAATCCGACCATGCGTGGTTGGGTGGAAGCACGCACGCCCGCCACGCGGCTCGGCACGCCGGATGATTTGATCGGCGCGGCGGTCTTTTTGGCCAGCGCGGCCAGCGATTTTGTCACCGGTGTGGTGCTGAACGTCGATGGAGGGTACAACGCCGGGTCGCTGTGGCCGCTCGAGTTTCCCCGCTGATGCGCGATGATGCCGTAGTACTGTCGCTCGACCTTGGCACCGGTTCCGCCAAAGGCGCCCTCTACACACGCGCGGGCGAGCGCGTGGCGCTATCGAGCGTGGACTATCCGGTGGCGCGTCCGGCCGCGGGGTTCGTCGAACAACGGCCGGAAGACTACGTGGACGCGGCTCGCGAAATCACACGACGGCTCGTGCGTGAATCTCCGTCCATCGCCGCCGTCGGCTTCAGCACGCAGACACCCACGCTGGTATTCTGCGATGCCGCGGGACGTCCCGTCGCGCCCGCCATTCTGTGGCAGGACACACGCGCGGGCGACGAAGCCGCATGGTTGCTCGAACACGCCGATGCCGCCGCACGGCGCGCGTGGTTCGGCCTTGAGTTGCCCATCGGAGCCGCCACCGCGCCCGCCAAGCTGCTGTGGATGGCGCGGCACGCGTCCGAAACCTGGCACGCGACACGTTGGGTGATGCAGCCGAAAGACTACGTGGCCGCGCAACTCACGGGCCGATTCACGACCGATCATTGGTGTGCCAAGGGGCTCGCGCACTTTCCCAGCGGCACACCGAACACAGATTACCTGAAGCTCCTGGACAAATCCGAATCGCCCTGCCCCGTAGTACGGTTCCCGAACGAGACGAACGGTACGGTCACGGCTTCGGCAGCCGAAGCGTGGAGCCTCGACGGTGGTACGCCGGTCACCGTCGGATGGTCTGACGCACTCGCCGGCATCCTCGCCACTGGCGCGTTGCACGAAGCGGGCCGTGGATTCGTGCTCAGCGGAACATCGGAGATCGTCGGCATCGGCAGACACAGCGGCCCACACGCTTCCGGTTTGTTCCTGGTTCCGCCGGAGGTGCTGCCCATACGAGATCTCGAACTGCACTACGGGCCAACGCATGCTGGAGGGAGTTGTCTCGAATGGGTGGCGGCGCTGTTCTCGATCAGCGTCGAACAGGCGCTGGCGGCCTTGCCGGACGGTCTGACTGACATCGTCTTCCGGCCATATCTCGAAGGCGAACGAGCACCGTATTGGGACCACACGCTCACCGCTCACTTCGACGGCTTGCGCGCGCAACATCGCATGCCCGATCTGGTGCACGCGGTGCTGCAAGGCGTCGCGCTGCATGAACGCCTGGTGCTCGAACATGCCGGATGCGACGCCTCGGCGCCAGTGGTAATCGCGGGTGGCGCGGCGCGCCACCAAGGTTGGAATCAACTCCGCGCGAACATCTTGCAGCGGCGCATACTGGTAATGGAAGACGCCGAAGCGAGCCTCCGCGGAGCCGCGCTGCTAGCCTGGAGCGCCACGGGCGAACTCACACTGAGCGATCCACCACCGACATGGTTTGCCAGCGGAGAACTCGAACCGAACACATCGCTCGCCACGCAGAGTAATATACTGATGAGCCGTTTTCGTTTGAACCGGTAATTGTCATGTCCAGACTTCTTTCAACATTCCTTCTGATCGCTTCGCTCGGTTTGGCCGAGCCGGTTGCGTTTCATTCCGCCAAGGCTGTTTGGCCCAAAGGCCGCGAGAAAGAGAAGAACCTCATGGTGGGGTTCCAGGCTTCGTTTCGCGTGCCGCGCGACGCGAAGGTTTCGATCCGCCTCACCGCGTCTACGCTCTACCGGCTCTATGTGAATGGCACGTTCGTCGGTTACGGTCCTGCGCGTGGTCCGTATGCTTGGTTCCGCATCGACGAGTGGGATCTGTCGCATCTGCTCAACGACGGCGCGAACGTTGCCGCGATCGAAGTCGCCGGCTACAACGTGAACAGTTACTACGTGCAGGACCAGCCGTCCTTCCTTCAAGCTGAAATCGTCGCGAATGGCAAGGTGCTGGCGTCTACCGGTGGCGCCGGCGCGAAGTTCACCGCTCGCATTCTTCCCGAACGCGTTCAGAAGGTGCAGCGCTACAGTTTCCAGCGGCCGTTTTCCGAAGTGTACCGTTTGAAGCCCGGATGGGACGCGTGGCGCGGCGGCGCGGCCGCGGGCAAGGAACCGCTCGCCGTTCAGCCGGTGCGGCAGTTGCTCGCACGCGGTGTTCCCTACCCTCGATTCCAGCTTCTGCCGGCGCGTAGACTGGTGGCGGACGGAACATTTGAAACGGGCATCACACCGGAGAAACTCTGGCGCGACCGCGCTCTGACGAAGATCGGCCCCAAGCTCGGCGGTTTCAAGGAAGAAGAACTCGAAACCATCCCGTCCATCGAGCTACAGAAGATCCGCTCGCACGTGAGTGCTGCGCCGGGATCGATTCTCGATTGGAGCGGCAAGCTGCATCTTGCGAAGAATACCTATCGCGTCGTCGACTTCGGAACCAACTTTACGGGCTTCCTCGGTGCCACGATTGAATGCACCGCGCCGGTGCGCATCTATCTGACCTTTGACG
Organism: uncultured Solibacteraceae bacterium; assembly: GCA_964505625.1. GTDB lineage: Bacteria > Acidobacteriota > Terriglobia > Bryobacterales > Bryobacteraceae > JAJFUV01. The sequence goes on from CAZDIZ010000012.1 coordinate 44,103, forward strand.
AAATCCTGACCGACAACGACGTCA
>CAZDIZ010000012.1:44226-60666 GCA_964505625.1 uncultured Solibacteraceae bacterium
GCGCCGGTGCGCATCTATCTGACCTTTGACGAAATCCTGACCGACAACGACGTCAACTTCAGACGGCTCGGCTGCGTGAACGCGGTGGTCTACGATCTGGAACCGGGAATCTATCAAGTCGAATCGTTCGAGCCTTACACGATGCGCTATATGAAGGCGTTGGTCACCGGAGGCGCGGCGGACATTTCGCGCATCTACCTGCGTGACTACGCCAATCCTCAGGTTTACGATGCGCACTTCGCGGCCAGTGACGCACGTTTGAATCGCCTGTTCACCGCCGGGCGCGAGACGTTCCGGCAGAACGCGCTCGACGTCTTCATGGATTGCCCCTCGCGCGAGCGTGCCGGCTGGCTATGCGACAGCTACTTCACGGCGCGCGTGGCGCCACTGTTGAGCGGCGACACCGCCGTTGAGCGCAACTTCCTGGAAAACTTCCTGCTCCCACCGAGCTTCGCGGGACTGCCCGCGGGCATGCTGCCGATGTGCTATCCGGCCGACCACCCCGACGGCGTGTTCATTCCCAACTGGTCGTTGTGGTTCGTGATCGAGCTGGAAGAATATCTGGGACGCTCCGGCGACCGCCGCATGGTGGATGCGTTACAGCCCAAAGTGATGGCGCTGTTCGACTACTTCAAACCTTTCCGCAACCAGGACGGCCTGCTGGAGAAGCTGAAGAGCTGGGTGTTTGTGGAATGGTCCGCAGCTAACAAGTTCACTCAGGACGTGAACTACCCGAGTAACATGCTCTACGCCGCGGCGCTGGATGCCGCCAGCCGCATGTACGCCAAGCCGGAGTTGCACGAGCAGGCGGAAGCGATCCGCGCGACCATTCGCCGCCAGTCGTTCGACGGCGAGTTCTTCGTCGATAACGCGGTCCGCAAGGACGGCCGGATCGAGATCACGCGCAACCGCAGTGAGGTCTGCCAGTACTTCGCTTTCTACTTCGGCGTGGCCACGCCGGAAACACACGCCGCGCTGTGGAACAAACTTGAAAAGAGCTTTGGACCGGATCGCAAGCGCTCCGGCGCATACAAGGAGATTCACGCGGCGAATTCCTTTGTCGGCAATGTGCTGCGTCTGGAACTGCTGTCGCGCCGCGGGCTGGGCCAGCAGATTCTCGATGAATCAGTGGGCTATCAGCTTTACATGGCGGACCGCACGGGAACGCTGTGGGAGAACGACGGTGCTTACGCCAGCTGCAATCACGGTTTCGCGTCGCATGTTGTGAAGGTGCTCTATCGCGACGTGTTGGGGCTTTACAGCGTGGAGCCCGCCGCCAAGCGCATTGTTTTGCGCATCCCGAGTTCGAACTTGAGTTGGGGCGAGGGGCGCATTCCACTCGCTGAAGGCGGCGTCGCGTTGCGTTGGTGGAAGGAAGGCGACGATGTTCTCTACCACATCGACGCGCCGGCCAACTATCGCGTCCAAGTGGAGAATCGCACCGGACGCAGCCTGTTGGAACGCTAAATCAAGCTACGGGCGTGGCGCGGGCGCACCCACACGGAAGCCGGAAATCGCCATCGATTTGAGCCGCTGTTCGAAGGCTGTCCAAGCGGGAACGCTCAGACCGCGCCGCAGGTCGTCGAGTCCCTGTCGCAGAATGGCATCGGCTTCGGACTGCAACTCGCTCATGCGCTGCATATCGGGACGCTGACGCGCCAGGCGAGCTTCGTTCATCATCTGGCGCGCCCGCTCATCGGTTTCGGTAAGTTGCTCCGAGACGCGCCGGATGGTCGCAGCCAACAACGCGTCGTCTGGATTCTGAGCGGATACCGGCGCGGCTTCGGAACGGTTCATGGACTGCGTCATGCGTATGTGCGCACGGAAACGCTGTTCCATGGAAACTTCAACGGCCTGAGTGGCGCCGGCAGGCGGAGCGGCGCTGTAACGCGCTGGCGCGTGCACCTCGGGAAACGCTACGTCGCGCAAACGTGCACGCTGATCCGTCCACCAACTTCTCCAGAAAGCCACCGCCGCTTGTTCGCGCGGCGGATCGTTCACCGGCGAGCGGTTGAAGCAGTACGGACTCATCTCCTCGCGCCATTGGCCGGCGAGTTCCGATGGCGCACCGGTGGCACGCACGGCAGTACAAACACCCATGAGAGCGGAACCGCGCGTGGAGCCATTCGGACTCTCCAGCATCGCCATCAGGTAGGGCACCATATCCCAACGCCCACTCCACCCCAGCTTCATGGACGCCATATTCTCAAGCATCGGAATCATTGTTTCGCTCAAGGCCGAGCGGCCCAGCGAATGCATGGCTTCCGGATGCTGCTTCAAATCCAGACTACCCACGCTCGGCGCCAGTTGCATGGCTTCGAGCGTTGAAGAGAACTGCGCCGCGTTCCTCTCGATCAAGCTCACCGCGCTCACGTCGCCGCCGCGAAGTAGGCCAGCCACTCCGACAACGCGCAAGTTCACCAACTCGGATTCGGCGAAGCGCTGATAAACCGGGCGCGCCGCCGCCGCGTCCGTCAACGAGAGGATGGAATTGACCTCGCGAAAAGCCGCCTGGGCGACGGTTTGCCGCGACGAAAATCCTCCGTCGAGGATGGTGACGCGCGCCTGGTTGAGACCGTCGCCCGCCTTGTTGGCAACAGACTCAAGCACCGCGGCCAACTCGCGCGACAATTTGACGTCGGCGCCGTCGGCATCCGCGTACTCCAGCCCAGCCAACGGACGCACACGCGGCAACGGCAGGAAGAAACCGCCCATTGTGCCGGGCGCGTGCCCCAGTCGCGATGGCGTGAAGCTTCCATCCGCATTCGCCTGCAACATCCACAAGCCGTAGGCGCGCGCCACGCGCGATGTGACTTCGGGAGACTCATGCGGTGACGGCGGATACTCCCAGGTAAGAGTGAGATCCGTACCGGGAGTGATGTTGCCCTTGATCACACGCTCCGCGCGCAGTGCTACACGGCACTGCACCTTGTCGCCCACATCCACCGAACGTCCGCCAGAGATTTCTCCCAGCACAATCGCCTGCGCATCGCGGTAGGAATCCTGGATCGAGTAGCTGCTGCTGCCAGTAGAGGTTCCTGACGTTTGTGCCGCCCACAGCATGGCCGCTGCGAAAAGAGACAAGGACATACTTGTACTGTACTCCCCAACCGGGCGGTCAGGTTACTTCGCTGGCGGAAGCAGGCGTATCATGTCGGCGATCAGTTCGCGTTCGGGTGGCGTGTAGCGTTCCTTGAACCAGGGATGCGCCATGCGGAGCTGACGGCGCTCGGGCGCCATGCGGCTCATGCGCCGTGCTTGCCAACGCAACTCGACGCGCCGGCGGGGCGGCACTTCGCTCAGGCGGCGGAACAGGTCGCGCACGGCTTTCTGTTCTTGCGGCGGGAGCTTGCGGAACGCTTCGTAACGCTCGTGGATCAACTGCCGGGCTTCCGGACTGAGCTGGTTGTAACGCTCCAGGCGCTCCTCCAAACGCTTGCGGCGCCACGGCGGCAGACCTTCCAGCGCCTTGCTGCGTTCTTCCGGCGACATGCGCAACAGCCGCTCGATGCCGGGACCGCCATCACCTTCGCCATGTTCACCCGGACGAGCATAGACGCCTCCGGCGCACATTGCGGCCAGCAACAGCATCAACACTGTACGCGTCAGGCTCATAATTCGCCGCTGCCCGTCCCCTCGCCTTGCGGCGCCAGATACAACTGCTTCAACATGTCGATGTCGTCCAGGGTCTTTTCCACCTGGTCGATGTCGACCGTGTCGGGTTTCTTCACCGCCACCTGCGTTTTCGTTTGGTCCGGTGCACGCCACAATAGCACCGCGATTATCACGGCGGCCACGGCAGCCAATGGAATCGCCGGACGCCAGATCCACTTCCACCAACCGCGGCGGTTGCTTTCTTCCATCCGTGCGGCAAGCCGCGCGTCGAAACTAACGGAAAGTGGTTCGGGCTCCCAGGCATCCAGCGCAGTCCAAACGCGGGCCTGCGCGCCGCAGAATTCGCGGCACGCCTCGCATTGTTCGATGTGACACTCCAATTCGGCCGCCGCACCGGCTTCGAGCACACCGGCGCAGTAGTCGATCAGAAGCTGCGTGCTTTCCCGAGTTTTGGCTGGACACTCCACCTTCGTCTCTCCTTATACACAATCCGCGAGCCGCGCGCGCAAGCTTTCGTACGCGCGAAACAGCAGCGACTTCACGGCCGACTCGGAACACTCCAGGGCTTCGGCAATCTGCGCGTAGCCCATCTCCTGATACTTGTGCATCAACACGGCGGCGCGCTGCTTGTCCGGCAGCGCCGCGACGGCCTCCCGCACCTTCCGCAAACGCGCATCGCGAACCATTTCCTGCTCCACGTTGGGACGTGCGTCGGCCACCTGGAGGCCGCGCGCGTCCGGTTCCTGGGCGTCCAGGCTGGCCACACGATTGTCGCCCTTGCGATCTCGCAGGTGATTCAAAGCCACGTGCGAGGCGATGCGGAACAGCCAGGTGGCGAACTTCGCGGTAGGTTCGTAAGACGACCGTGCGCGATAGACCCGCAGAAACACCTCCTGCCCCAGTTCCTCGGCGACGGCCTGATTACCCACCATGCGGTAGAGAAAATGGACTACGGGCCCGCGCTGACGCGCCAGGAGCGCACCGAAACTAGCCTCGTCGCCATTCTTGGCCCGGAGCATCAGTTCGGCATCGTGCTCCAGGGCAACCGCCGCCATATCCTTTTGAACCCGGACAGGGCGAAAAAGTTGCGGAGCCAGATCCCGCCAGCTCATGGAATCACTTGAAAACGATGCTACACCTTATTCGCCCTTGAGCGAACGCTCCATCAGTTCTCGAATGGCTTCGCGCGGCGGCCGGCCCAGCTTCACGATGGCATGCATCTGCTCGGTTATGGGCATTTCAACGCCGTGCAAACGCGCCAGATCCACGGCAGCGGTGGTGGTTTCGACGCCCTCGGCCACCATGCGCATGCCGGCCAGAATCTCCTGGATCGTCCGGCCCTTGGCAAGTTCCATGCCCACCTGCCGATTGCGGCTGAGGGCGCCCGTGCAAGTAAGTACCAGATCGCCCAAACCGGCCAACCCGGCGAGCGTCTTGGGGCGTCCGCCCATGGACACGGCCAGCCGCGTGACTTCCGCCAACCCGCGCGTAATCAATGCCGCCATGGTGTTGTTGCCCAAGCCGAGACCTTGGCAGATGCCGGCGCCGATGGCGATGACGTTCTTGAGCGCCGCGCCCAATTCCACACCCACTACATCATCGTTGGTATACAGCCGGAAACTCGGACCGGAGAACGCTGCCTGTATGTCGCGCGTCAGGTCCATGTCGGGCGAGGCGATGGCCACAGCGGCGGGTTCGCCACGCACCACTTCTTTGGCGAAGGTCGGCCCCGACAGTGCGGCAACGCGCGGAGTGAATTTCGCGCTCACCACCTGCTTCACCACTTCGGTCATCCGCAGCAGCGTCCCGTTCTCGATGCCCTTGGTGGCACTGACAAACAACATGGACGGATCGAGGAACCCGAGCATGGCCTGATAGGTACGCCGCGCATGCGCCGAAGGCATCACACCCAGCACAATCTGCGCACCGCTCAGCACGGCGTCGAAGCTGCTCGATACCAGCACGTTGTCCGGCAGGCGGCAATCGGGTAGAAATACGTCGTTCACCCGCGTCGCGGCCAGGCGTTCCGCCAAGTCGGCTTCGTAAACCCATAACCGCACATGCTCGAAACGTGGAGCGAGCAAAGCGGCCAGGGCCGTACCCCAACTGCCCGCACCCACAACGGCGAGTTCCTGATAACGATGCAGCGTCAAGACTTCTTGCCCCCAAATGAGAACTTGTTTTCGTTGCCCTTTAACAACCGTGCGATGTTGCCGTGGTGCCTGGCAACGACGAAAAATCCGGCAATCGCCGCCGCCCACAATACCGGCGCGGGCGGATGCGAGATCAGCCAGACCGCGAGCGGGAATGTTCCACTCGCCAGAATCGACCCGAGCGAGATGTAGCGCGTCGCGCTCACCACGATGACAAAGACCAGCAGCACGGCGAGCAGCGCCAGCGGCTCCAGATACAGAAACGCGCCGACGAAACTCGCCACCGCCTTGCCGCCGCGGAATTTCAGAAACACCGGGAAAGCGTGCCCGGCCATCACCGCCAGCGCCGCCAGGCTTGTCCACAAGGGCGAGGAATCGGTCGCGCGCGCGGCCATCCACACCGCCACGAATCCCTTGGCGATGTCGAGCAGGAGCGTCACAATGCCGGCCGCCCGGCCCGTGGTACGCAGTACGTTGGTGGCGCCAATGTTGCCGCTGCCGCTCGCGCGCACGTCTTTGCCGGTCTTCCATTTCACCAACAGGTATCCAAACGGCACCGCGCCCAACAAATAAGCGATGAGGAGAACCAGCCAAGGTGTCATGGTTTTTGAAGATTAAACTCGGCGATCTTTTGGTATTCCGAACCGGTAGGCTTCAGCGTGCTCCGGTACAGATAGAACCGGTCGGCCATGAATTGGCCGAAATCGGAACTCGGGAGCGCGCCCACAGCGCCGCGCAACGCAGCGAGCGAACCCGAATCCTTGATGCGGGCCAGCGTCAGGTGCGGCGAATACGGCCGGCCTTCCACCGGCACGCCCAGGCGCTCCAGTGCGCGTTCGGTGTCGCGCGCAAGTTCCGCCAGCCCAGGCCCGGCATTCACACCCGCCCAGAAAACACGCGGCGAGTTGGGGTTCGGAAACCAACCGAGGTTCCGCACTGCGATGTGTATGCGCTCGCGCGAGCCCAGCGTGCGGAGCGACGCGATCAACTCCTCAACGCCTTCATCGGGCCACTCGCCGATGAACTTCGTCGTCACGTGGAGATTTTCCGCCGGACTCCATTTGATGCGCGCCGTCGGGCGCAGCGTGTCGAGCAAGCGCGTGAGACGGCTCTTGATTTCCGTGGGCAGTTCGATGCCGGTGAACAGACGCATGAGTTTGGTACTTTGCTATTGTCGGATGAAAACGCAGCCGGTTTCAACGAATTGGGCGGATCTGGTTCCTTTTGCACGCCTGGAGGCAGAGACCGCCACTCTGCCACGCGACTTTTTTGCCCGACCAACAGCGCAGGTCGCGCGCGAGTTGCTGGGCAAGGTGCTGGTGCACGGGCGTACGGCGGGCATGATCGTTGAAACCGAAGCTTATCTGGGCCTGGACGACAAGGCTTCGCACGCTTCGCGAGGCCCCACCAACCGCAACCGCGTGATGTTCGGACCGCCGGGCCACGCCTACGTGTATTTCATTTACGGAATGTACGAATGCGTGAACGCGGTCACCGAGCCCGATGGAACACCGGGCGCGGTCCTCATCCGCGCCGTCGAGCCACTGAGCGGCATTGAAACCATGCGCCGGCGCCGGCCGAAAGCCCGGTCCATTCACGATCTGGCGTCGGGGCCCGGGAAGCTCACGCTCGCGCTCGGCATCACGCGCCGTTTGAATCATGCGGATCTGACCTCCAGCGAACTGACCGTGCGCGACTGGCGCGGGGCGCCGCCATTTGAAGTCGCCGTCACGCCGCGCATCGGTATCCGTGAGGCCGCCGATTGGCCGTTGCGCTTCATCGTGCGCGGCCATCCGTGTTGTTCAAAGACACCGCCGGGCGGCGGCTGAGCGCGCTGGGTTACATTGGAAAATATGCTTAAGTCCACGATTTTCCGCGAGTACGACATCAGAGGGATCGCCGACCTGGAACTGCTCAGCCCGGACATCGAATTGCTCGGCCGGGCCATTGGAACTTACCTGCAGCGCAACGCGGGGCGCAAAGTGAATCTGGGCCGCGATTGCCGTTTGAGCGGACAGCGTCTGGCCGAAGCGATGAAGAAGGGGCTGATCGCCAGCGGATGCCAGGTGACGGATCTGGGAGTCGTCCCGACGCCGCTCACATACTACTCAGCGTTCCATCTCAACGCGGACGGCGCCGTGATGATCACCGGCAGCCACAATCCGCCGGATTACAACGGGTTCAAGGTGGTTTGCGGCCGTTCGACGATTTTTGGCGCTGAGATTCAGAAGATCCGCATGCTGATGGAATCGGGCGATCTGGCCAGCGGCGCCGGGTCGGCTACCGAATGCGATGTGATCACGCCGTACGTCGACGAAGTAGCGTCGCAGTTCAAGCCCTTTGAGCGTGTCAAGGTGGTGGTGGACGCGGGCAACGGGACGGCGGGACCGGCCATGCACCGTCTGCTCGAAAAGTTGTGCCCCGGCGCGGTGGAACTGTTCTTCGAGATGGACGGCAACTTCCCGAACCATCATCCGGATCCCACGGTGGTCGAGAATCTCACGCACCTGAAAGAAGCCGTGGCGCGGCACAAAGCCGACCTCGGGATCGCCTTCGATGGGGACGCTGACCGCATCGGCGCCATCGACGACAACGGCGAAGTGGTCTGGGGCGATCAGCTTCTCACCGTGTACGCGCGCGAGATCCTCACGCGCAAGCCGGGGGCCACGTTCATCGGCGAAGTGAAGTGCTCACAGGTGATGTACGACGAATTGCGACGGCTGGGCGGCAACCCGATCATGTACCGCACGGGCCATTCGTTGATCAAGGCCAAGATGAAGGAAGTGCACGCGGAACTGGCCGGCGAAATGAGCGGCCATATGTTCTTCGCGGACCGCTACTACGGCTTCGACGATGCACTATACGCGGCCTGCCGGCTGATCGAAATCGTGGCTAACTCCGGCAAGCCGCTTTCGGCGCAACTTGCCGGATTGCCGAAGACGGTTTCCACACCCGAGCTGCGCGTGGATTGCCCGGACGAGAAGAAGTTCGCCGTCGTGAAGCACGTGGTGGATCACTTCCGCAAAGTGCGCGAAGTCGTGGACGTGGACGGCGCGCGCGTGCTGTTCGACGGCGGATGGGGTCTGGTGCGAGCCTCCAACACACAACCCATCCTGGTGCTGCGCTTTGAAGCCCCGGACACCGAACGCCTGGCCGCCTACCGCAAGGAAGTGGAGGGCGTGGTTGAGGAAGCCAAGCGAGCAGCGGGGATCTGAGGTGGTAGAGCGGCCTTTCCAGGACGCTGGCCGGTTGTCCAACCGGCTCAAGCATAGGTTAGTTCTTCGAGCCCACTGTCTCGGTACGGCCCGCTAGGGGTTTCACGACTTCGCCGCCGCAGACACCGACGCCGGTGTCCACCAGGGCGTTCAGAAAGTTGAAGAACACCGCGTAGACCATCTGCTCGGTGACGGGCTGGCGGCCCGGCATGCGGAAGCCGATGGGCAGTTCCTTCAAAAGCTGCACGCGCACGGAGTTGGGTTGCAGGTGGCCGGAACGGTCGCGACGGTTGGCAAGTCGCATGGGCGTCTGGAGCACCATGCCAGTCACGCCGTCCACGTAAAACTGGCAGCGTGAAAACCAGCCGAGGTTGCCGGAGTCGGCCGCGTCGAACAGCAGCAGCGGGCCTTCCCTGCCCGTCGCCGTCAGATCGACGGTAAGGACCCGCCGCTCATCTTCGATCGAGCACTCAAACGACGCCTGCTTGGCGATGTTTGAAACAAATTCTGGATCGAGCTCCAGCGAGATCAGCTTATGGTCGCCTGCCTGAATGACTTGCACTTTCTCCATTCTAACCGTTCGCATCTTCGGTTTGTGAAAGCGGGAAGGCTCGCTATAGTAGGGGTTATGGTGAATCACGATGGCGGCCCGGCTTCGGCGCTGGTGCTGTTCGATATCGACGGGACGTTGATCCGCCGGGCGGGCGCTCATCACCGGGAAGCGTTGGTGGAAGCGGTTCGCCGAGTCGCCGGAATCGAGTCGACCACCGATCACATTCCCGTGCAGGGCATGCTGGACCGCGACATCGTGCGCATCATGATGCGGGATGCGGGAGCATCGGAGGCGTTGATACGGCGGTCGATGCCGGCGATTGTCAAAGCGGCCGAACGCGCTTACACGCGGCGCTGCCCGGACTTGCGGCGGCGCGTCTGCCCCGGCGCCCGCGGACTGCTGTGGCGTTTGTTTCGCCGGAACATCCCGACGGCGCTGGTCACCGGCAACCTGACGCGCATCGGCTGGACCAAAATGGAGCGTGCGGGACTACGCCGCTACTTCCGCTACGGCGCATTCGCCGAGATGGCGGCCAATCGCACGGAACTCGCTCGTTTGGCCATACGGCAAGCGCGGCGCGAAGGCTGGATCGAACGCGGGGCCACGGTGACGCTCATCGGCGACCATCCCAACGACATTCAGGCCGCCGCGGCAAACGGCATACGTTCGGTTGCGGTGGCCACGGGGCTGAGTAGTAAGCAGGACCTTGCCGCGCACTCGCCCCACATCCTGCTGGACGATTTGAGAACCTTGACGCTGGACATGCTCCTCGGATGAACAAGCAAGAAGCACAATCACTGGATGTGAAGCGGGCGGAAGTGGAGTTCCATGCCTTCGCCTCGTTTGGAGAACCGGAGCGCGTGCTCGCCTACTACAAGGCCGAGAACGTGCGCCGCGGTGGATTGATCCGCAAGTATCGCGAGTTTATCGGGCCGCTCACCCCGTTTCTCGAAGTCGGCGCCAATGCCGGTCATACCAGTTACATGCTGGCCAACGACTTCGGCGCCAGCGGCTTCGCGCTGGACATTTCCGCTGACAGTCTGCGCCACGGCATCGAACTGCAGAAGATCTGGAATCTAACGCGAGCGCCGATACGCGTGGCCGGCGATGCGCTGCACCTGCCGTTCCGCGACAACTCCATACGCTTCGTGATGACCTACCAGACGCTCAGCCAGTTCATGGACATCGAAAGCGTCATCGAAGAAGTGAAGCGCGTGCTCGTGCCGGGCGGCGTGTTCCTGATGGCCGAGGAACCGATGCGGCGCCTGCTTACCCTGGGCCTGTATCGTTGCCCTTATTACGACACCATGAAGCCGTGGGAGCGGAAGCTCTGCGATTGGGGACTGCTCGGCTATCTGGTTCAGGACGTTATCGGTGCGGAGCAGGAAGAGAGTTTCGGCATACGCCAGAATCACAGTCTGAACCTGCGCGAATGGCACCATCTCATCAAGCAGCACTTCGCCGACCACCGCGCGGATGTCTTCGTGCGCGCCACAGGCTGGGGCGAGCGGTGTGTGAAGCGGTTGGCCGTAAAGCTCGACCCCTGCGGCTCGGAGTGGCGCGCCGCTATGCTGCTGGGCGGGACACTCGCCGCGGTATGCCGGAAGGCCGGTGAACCGCCCGCCGAAGACACCACGGCTGCCGCGTTGGAGGATTGTCTCCGGTGCCCGGATTGCTCCGGCGGCTTTGACAAGGACCAAGACAGCACGCTGCGCTGCCGCGCGTGTGGCTACCAGGCACCCGACGAAGGCGGCGTCTACAACCTGATCCGCTCCGAGGAACGCAAGGAGCTCTATCCGGGCCAGCGCTCCGACATCATCGACTTTTCGCAGGCCGGACACGAACAACAGTTGCTGGAAGGTTGGGACGAAGTTGAAGGCGTGTTCGGCAACAAGTACCGTTGGATGAATGAACACGCCGTGGCGCGGTTGGTGCGTGTAGCTAAGGAGCCACAGCGGCTCCGCATACGCGGCCACGCCCACGAGGGGATCTTCGCGCAAGGCGGACCAGTTCGCATCGAGGCCGCCGTCAACCGCGAGCGCATCGGCCGTTGGACGCTTGAGCGCAGCGGCTTGTTCGTGTTGGAAGCGGACTTGCCAGACGCCGCCGAGTACCGGATCGACCTTTACGCCTCTCCGTCCTGGAAAGCGCCGCCGGACGACCGCACTTTTACGGTCACCATCAGCATGCTGCGTTTGGTTAACGCTCCGACTGCAACGTCACCGGACCGATAAGCCCCCCGGGCATAAGCGCAGTCTTCGGAGTGATGCGCGAAACGGCGGTCGAGGTCCGGCGCTGTGACTGCGGAAGCGCGCTGTCGCCCACCAGACGGTTGTTCCACGTGTTAGTCACTTCGATTACCAGCCGGTTCTTGCCTCGCCTCGCAGCGGAGGAGATGTCCACGCGCCAGGGAGCACACCACACCAAACCGAGATCCTTCCCGTTGAGCCGGACGCGCGCCATCGAGTTCACAACGCCGAGATCGAGATACAATCCGCGTCGCGATCCGGCGCCAGGCGGCAGATCGAACGTCGTTTGATACACGGCTGTCCCGCTGTAGTGCTTGATCCCTTCTTCGGACCGCTCGGTCCAATCGACCAGTTTGTCGAACCGGACCTCGGCCGGACCTCCGCGCTTTGGATCGAATTGTACGGTCCACTCACCCGACAGGGTTCCGGCCTGTTTGAGAGACGAAAAGTTCGCGGCCGCATCCGGGCGCGCCGCCGCATGCTTGCGGAACACGATGAACAGCGATTGCCGAGGGGCAAGTTCCAGCGGAACCAGCGTGCGCCCCTGCTCAAAGCGGAAGCTGGAGAGATCGCGCTGCCGGCCCGTCACCGCATCCCATAACTCCGGTTGCCGTCCATCCACCCGGAAACTGACTTGCGGCGCGAGCGTTTCGTCAGTCTGATTCGAGAGGTAGTAGATGTCGCCTTCGGTGGCCTTGCGGTGAGTCCACAACAGCTTTTCGGCGTCTGCGCCCGCCAGATCCGCAGCCACTCCCAGTTGCGTGAAAACGGCGTCGAGATCCACGCCTTGAAACACGCACCCTTTGCCGAAAGCGGCGCTGGTCCGGCGGCTGCCGTCGCAGTCCTGCCAGATTTCATCGGCCAGCGTTTTCACTTCGCGGTCGCACGACGGATAGTTCTCAAGACTGGGTGAGCGTAGCGGCTTTGTGCCGACTACCACACCACCCGCGCGAATCAATTCGCGCAGTTTGGCGAGTAGTGTCGGACGCATGGTAGTCTGCTCCGGCAGCACCAGTACACGGTAGGACATGCCGTCCGGAAGTACAAAGCGGCCATCCACCACGCTGAGCCGCTTCTCGATGACTTCGGCGTTGATGAAGTCGTAGGAATATCCCGCGGGGAGTTTCGGCTGCAGCGTGCCGGTCATCTTGGGCGCATCTTCGCCGATGAAGTACGCCACGTCGGCCACGTATTTGCCTTGCTGCAAGAGAAAGTGCGTGCGGCGCATATAGTCGAACCACTCCCGCGCCTCGCTGAACCAGGTATTGAACCGGTTGAACTCCGTTCCGAACCAGGCATTGACGCCGGGCACGCGATCTTCATACGGCTGGTGTATGTAAACGTGCAGTACGAAATGGTTGATGCCTTGCACGGTGGCCCAATCGCCCCGCGCTTTGAGTGACCAGGGCGTGGAGCGCCACTGCGGGCCTCCGGTGAACGCTTCGGCGGAGACAACCGGCTTGCCATAAATATGCGCAGCCGACGCGGCAGCGCGCAGTTCAATGCTGCCCAGGCCCTTGCCCACCCAGAATTCGCCGCCGACGTCCGACGATTGCCCTCCGTATTGCAGGAACTCGCCGGGATAGCCCCAGTGGCCGTAGTTTTCCAGCCACAAACGTAAGCCGCGCTCACTGGCGGCAGTCCGCAGCGTGCCGACGTAGTCATAGGAAATCCGGTCGGCCACCAAACGCCGCAGGTCCCAGAGGAAGCGGTCCGATGCATCGGCCGTGTCCACGATGCGCCCACCTAACACAGGCAGCCAGGGCAGCGGGTCGTATCCATAGCGCTTCTCAAAATCGGCGGCCAGACCGTCGGTCCAGTTCTGTGCGCCGGTTTCGTAGCTGTCCGCGATTACGTGGTGCAGCGCCTTCCGCTCGGCCTCGGGCATGCGCTTCAGCAGCGTTCCCATGAACGCGTCGAAGTGATAGCGCACAAGCCGACTGTTCATCTTGTCGATTTCGAGCCCCGTGCCCTCTGGCGACGCGGGCGCATTGGTGACGCCGGTTGGCGACATTCCCACGCGCAGCACAATCCAGTCGCCGGGCGGCACTATCCAGCGTAGTGTTCCGTCCGCCGCCATGCGGCTCGTCAGGTTTTGCACGCCGTTACGGCGAATGGCGAGGTCGGCGCGGTCCGGACCGGCTTGTTCCGGCCACAGGTAGGCATCCCACAGCGGAGTGGGCGTCTGCCACATCTTGCCGAGCTGCTTTTCGACGAAGCGCTCCAGGCGCGCCGCGCCGCTTAGTTCGATTTCGGCGAAGCCCCCTTCCTTGCTCAGGTTGGTGAAGATCAGACGGTACTGCTTCGATTGGATGGGCGCGAATGCAATTGCGACGGGCCCGTATACCATCGGCCCAACCTGAGCGCCCGGATTGGTGCGGTCGACATCGAACTTCCGCACCGTTCTGTAATTGCCGTGTTCATCGGCGCATTGGAGTTCAACGTCGACGCGGAACGGTTTCGCGGATGGATGAAGCACCAGGCTTCGCGCCGTGAAAGGCTGCACCGCGGCAACACCCACCACAAGAGGCTTCTGGCTTTTCTGAAGCAGCGCCTCTGTGTCGAACTTGCCGTCGAACATAGCCGCGGCGTTGGACAACTCCGGGCGGGCGGTAACTTGTGGCGCAAGCCGCGCAATCGTATCGTTGTCGCGCGCGGGCGCCGGAAAGGCCAGCACAGCGATGTCCTGAAATTGCGGCTTCGGCGCGGGCAGCTTCGCGTGGAACTCACCCGGCCCGGAGACTCGCGTCTCCGACATCGTGACGTAACGCATGGATTGTTCCGGCTTGACCCACGGCCCCCCAGACTGGCTCCAGCCCGGGCAATTGAACATGCCCACACGAACGCCCACTCGCGCGCCTTCGCGGATGGCGTGTTCCACCATTTGCCACCACGGCTCGGTCAACGCTTTCACTGCGCCGCGCTGGTTCTGATTCACGTCGACGTTGCCGATGAAAGCCTCGCCGATGCCGGCGCGTGCCATGGCCTCCAGATCGCGCGTAATGCCCTCGCGCGAAATGTTGTCGCTGATCCAGTACCAATAAACGGCGGGCTTGGTTTCAGCGGGCGGCTGGCGAAAACCGCGCTCCAGGCTGCTCGCGGCGTGGGAAGCGAAACAGAAGGCAGAGAGCAACACGAACAATGAGCGCAAGATCGCGTTAGACATACCTAAACTCCTCGCACGCCAATGTGCAAAGCCACGATGCCGAAGGTGAGCCGTTCGTAACGCACTTCCGTGAAGCCGGCCTCACGCATGCGCGCGGCCAATGCATCGGCATCCGGAAACTTCCGCACGGACTCCGGCAGATAGCGGTAGGCGTCGCGCGAACCGGAAATGACTCCGCCGATGGCCGGCAGTATACGCAGCGAATAGAAATCGTACAACGCAGCAAAGGCCCGGTTGGGCGGAGTGGAAAACTCAAGGACCGCAGCAGCGCCGCCGGGTTTCAATACACGGCACATCTCGCCGAGGCCATCTTGATAGTTGACGAAATTGCGCAGGCCGAACGCCACGGTGATAAGGTCCAGCGAACCGCTGGCGACCGGCAAGCGCAGCGCATCGGCTTCGAACAATGCAACGGGAGCGCTTCTGGCGTGCGCTTTGCGCCGCGCCTCAACGAGCATGGGGTGGCAGAAGTCGCTTCCCAAAACCGGTTTGTCTGCCGCACCGGCCAGCGCGAACATCAGGTCGCCGGTGCCGCAGCAAATGTCGAGCACGCCCGCGCCGGGCCGCGCAAGCCACGGGCGCACACTACGCACTGTGCGGTGGCGCCAGTAGCGGTCCATGTTGAACGAAAGCAGATGATTCAGCAGGTCGTAACGGCTGGCCACGCGCGCGAACATGTCACGTACCCAGCGTGCGGCTTCCGGCTCACTAGTGGTGCCGGGAGGCGTGGTGCCTTTCATCCAAGTGCCGCCTCGGCGGCCTGCAACACCAGTTGGGAATCGACGCCGGAAACCACCTTCACGCGCCCAATCGCCTCGGGCAACACGAAATGGATGTTTCCCTTCAGTGTTTTCTTGTCGCTCTTCAACCGCGCGACCAAAGCCGAAGCGGCGATGCCATCGAGCGATGGAATGGGGCCGTACATGCGGACCACGTGCAGGATCTCGCGCGCGTCCGTCTCACTCAACATGCCAAGCAGACGCGCCAGATGCGTGGCGGCCGACATTCCGAACGATACCGCCTCGCCGTGCAGAAAGCGGCTATAGGAGGTCTCGGCTTCCAGCGCGTGCCCGTAGGTGTGACCGAAATTCAGAATGCGGCGCAGGTCGCCTTCGCGCTCGTCCGCCGTCACCACCTCGGCTTTGATACGAACGCTTTCGGCGATCATCTCCTCGACGACATCTCCGTTGCGCGCGATCACGCCGGCGTGGCGGTCGCGCAGAAGCGCGAACAACGAAGGACTGGCAATGACGCCGCACTTGATCACTTCGAACAAACCGGCGCGATACTCGCGTTCGCTCAACGTCGCGAGCACGTCGGGATCGATCAGCACCGCCAGCGGCTGATGAAACGCGCCCACCAGGTTCTTGCCGCCCGCCAGATTCACGCCCGTCTTGCCGCCGACCGAAGCATCCACCTGCGCCAGCAGCGTTGTCGGCACCTGCACCACCGGAATGCCGCGCATGAAACTGGCCGCCAGGAACCCGCC
>CAZDIZ010000013.1:0-9691 GCA_964505625.1 uncultured Solibacteraceae bacterium
CTACGTGTACGGGCGGTGTTGCATCTCATCCCAGCGGTCGCCGGTGCGCTGCATGTGGGCTGTGATCTCACGATCGAATTGTGCCACAAGGCGTGCGGTGGACGGCGAACTCACCAGATTCTCCAGTTCGTAGGGATCGCGTTCCAGATCGTATAGCAGCCAAGGCTTGTCCTGAAAGCGTGCGTACTTGTAACGACGCGTGCGGAGACCTCGCCACGGGGCGAATTCGTTGTTTTCGGTTCGTGTGTGTATGGCCAGGTGCGCGTATTCCGGCGTCCTTAAGCGTCCCCCGTGAAGGTATGGCGCGTAGTTGTAGCCGTCCATCGCAACCGGCGGTTTCACCCCGCACAGACCGAGGAGCGTCGGCACCACGTCGACGTGAGAGACGACGGCGTCGGAGGTGAACGAGCGGCCCACTCCAGCGGGCCAGCGCAGCAGGCCGGGCACGATCACGGATTCTTCCCATGGTTTCTGCTTGCGGAGGGTGCCTTGCGAGCCGAGCATGTCGCCGTGATCAGAGGCGAACAGCACGATGGTGTTGTCGCGGAATCCGTTCTGCTCGACGCGCTTGAGCAGACGGCCGACCTCGGAGTCTAGACACGTGATAGCGGCGTAGTAAGCAGCGATGTCTTTCGGCGATCCCGAGTGCTTCACGCCGGGGCGCCAGTTCTTGCGCATGGTGAGGTGCTCGGGCGCATATATGCCTTCGTAGCCGGGCGGCACCCAATAGGGATCGTGCGGCGAAGGGTGCTGCACGTAGAGGCAAAACGGCCTCCGCCTCTCACGCGCACGATCGAGAAACTCCAGCGCCAGATCGGTCCAGGTGAAGGCGTCGTAGCCTTTCATCGGAATCGGCGTGGGATCGTCGCGAAAATACTGCTGCTTGAAATAGTCGTGCGAGCATTCGTTGGCAGCCCAGAACTGGAAGCCCTGACGGCGCGCACCCGGTGGAATAAACCCCGGCATGCGTTTGCCGCCTTCCAGATGCCACTTGCCGACGAAGCCCGTGTAGTAGCCCGCCTGGGCGAGAATTTCGGCGATGGAAGTGGTTTCGCCCGGCAGCGGAATATCATTCACCGGCGTGCCCACGCGATGGGCGTAACGGCCGCTGAGCAGAATGCCGCGCGCGGGCGTGCAGACGGGCGTGTTCGCCGTCATGTTGCGGAAGTAGACGCTCTCCTGGGCCAGACGGTCCAGGTTCGGTGTGCGCACTTCGCGATTGCCAGCCAGGCCCAGGTCGCAGCCGCGCCACTGGTCCGGCATGATGAAGAGGATATTCGGTGGAGTGCGCGGCGCCCGGACCGCTCCGGACGCCACGCCAACTAGAAGATCGCGCCTTGAAACGCTAGTAGCCGTGTTCATCATCGAGCTTCACTTTTCCCGCGAAATGACGGTAGACGAAAATTGTATACCCGCACGCGAGAAGGATGCCCGGAATGAACCATGCCAGACCCACGCTGAGGCCGTAAGGTGGGGCGGCGGCGTTATAGACGGTCAGCGCGAATTTGGGATCGGTGTTGGCCGGCAACACGTTCGGATAGACGCCGAACACGGCGCTGGTCAGCATGCCGATGATGAACAGGCACGACGAAAGGAACGCACGCCCTTCTGACGGCCAACCGCGCAAGCCGAGCCGCATGCCGATGAGACCCGCGATGGCCAGCGCCGGGAAGACGTAGCCCCACGGATGCGTCGCGAAGTTCAGCGGCACTTGCGGCTGTATGCGGAAGGTGAAGTAGGTTGCCGCCAGCGTGCACAGCGCCACCAAATACCAACCGGCGCGCGCGATGCGCAGCGAACGCACGTTGATCTCACCGTCGTTCTTATAGGCGAGCCACAACGCGCCATGCACCATCAGCGTGACGAACGCAAACACGCCGATCAGCACCGTGTACCAATCCAGTATGCCGACCTGCCCGGTGACGCCGAAGTTCGTCCACAACGGCAGGAAGAACTCGCCCTTATCGTCGAGCGGCACGCCGCGAATCACGTTGCCAAGCGCGGCGCCGAAAAAGATCGACAGTAGAATGCCGGAGACCGCGAACGCAGTGTCCCAGATCGGTGTCCAGGTCGCCGTCGACAGGTGATTGCGCAGCTCGACCGACAAGCCACGCGCGATCAGCAGCCACAGCACCATCATCAGCGGAAGGTAGAAGCCGCTGAAGCTGGATGCATACAGCGCCGGGAACGCGAAATAGAGCGTACCTCCACCGGCCAGCAGCCACACTTCGTTGCCGTCCCAGACCGGACCGATCGAGCGCAATACCTTCCGGCGCTCCTCATCGGTGCGCGCCACGAACAGATGCACGATGCCCGCGCCCAGATCGAAGCCGTCCAGCACCACGTACATCGCAATCATTACTGCCACAATGCAGAACCATACTGTTTCCATTGGCGGCCTCCTGTTATTGAACCTTCGCTTCCACTGGTGGCTGCGGTTCCGGTCCGTGGTCGATCTCGCGATGCACCAGGAACAGGAACAGAATGCTCAGCACCGTGTACACGCCCATGAATCCGAGTAGCGTGAACAGACCGTTGCCGGCCGAGACGTGCTGGGACGCGCCGTGCTCGGTTCGCATCAGCCCATAGATCACCCAGGGCTGCCGGCCGATTTCCGCCGTCATCCACCCGAAGGTGTTAGCGATGTAAGGGAAGGGAAGCAGCAACAGCAGTGCCCAGAGCAGGCCTTTGGACTCATACAGAGTTCCGCGCCACAGCTTGAAGGCGCTCAGACCGAGCAGGGCGATGAAGATGGTGCCCAACCCGATCATGATGTGGAAGGAATAGAACAGCAGAGGCACGTTGTCGGGCCATTCGTTGCGTGGGAACGCATCCAGGCCCTTCACCTCCGCCGACCAGCGTTGGTAGGTGATGAAGCTCAGCACGCGCGGGATCGTCAGCGGGTTGTCGAGTCTCCGTTTTTCGGTGTCCGGCTGCCCCACGATGGCGATGGGCGCGCCCTGCTGGGTTTCGAACAGTCCTTCCATGGCCGCCAGCGTCGGTTTCTGATGCGCGGCGATCATCTTGCCCTGGCCGTCACCGGTCGGAAAGAGCATCAGCACGGCGGCGATGAAGCCGGTGATCACTCCCAATCGCACGAACGTTCGGCCATATTGCTGGAAGCGGCCGTTCAGCAAGTAGAAGGCGCCGACCGATGCCATTACGACGCTGGCCGTCAGCACCGACCCCGTCATGGTGTGCGTGTATTGCCACAGAACCCACGGGTTGAAGATCAACGCCCAGAAGCTGCTCAGAATGATCTCGCCGTTCGGCCCCAGCGTGTAACCGGTGGGATGCTGCATCCAGGCGTCGGTGGCAACGATGAAGTAACCCGATAGCCACGATCCCAGACAGACCATAAACGCCGACCACCAGTGTGCCTTGGGGCTCAGGCGTTTTTCGCCGAACAGAAACAGCCCGAGGAACGAGGATTCGAGGAAGAACGAATACACGCCCTCGATCGCCAATGTTTGCCCGATCACGCCCCCGGCGGCTTTGGAAAACGCCGACCAGTTGGTGCCGAACTGAAACTCCATGGGAATGCCGGTTACGACGCCCATGGCGAAGTTGACGGCGAAGATTTTGGCCCAGAATCTTGCCGCGCGATGGAAATGGTCATCCCCGGTGGTAAGCGCACGCGTCTTCAGAATCACGATGAGCAGCGCCAGGCCCATGGTCAATTGGGGAAAGAGGTAGTGATACGTTACGGTGAACGCGAAGTGGAGTCTGTGAATCGCGAGTGCAGAGTCCATAGTAGGATAGTGTCCATATTCTCCCTGCCGAACTCAAGCTCTCCGGCAGAGCATTTGATGTACAGGTCAAGTTGATTCGATGCGCATACTCCTGGTTTTGCTTCTGGTATTTCGAGCCGTTTTTGCCGATAGCCCACGATTGGACCTGGGCTGGAGCGAGGAATTCGATCGCGCGCCGTCCTGGAGCGCCGGAGCGGTTGTGAAGGATGGCGTGGCGCGCTTCTCGGGCGGGGTGGCGGGAGCGCATTGGTCCCACACCACTGAACCGATCTGGTTGGGTGAGTATCCCCGGCTCGAAATGCGTTACCGGGCCGCGCGGATGGGGCGTTCGGGCGTGGTTGTGAAGTTGCGGCCCGGAAGTGTGGGCCCAGTGACGCCCGGCGCCGCTAATCCCGAAAATCCCTTCGCCAAAGGCATGCCCATCGATGCCGTGAAAGCGGCGGAGCTCAATGCCGATGGGGCCTGGCACCTGCTTGTGAAAGACCTGAGCGGACTGCTAGTGAATCCACGCTGCGACCAGATCAACATCGAGCTTGCGCCGGGTGCGGAGCTGGAGGTGGACTACCTGCGGTTTGCGGCGGGTGCAGCGGAGCCGGCGCCGTCCAGCGCACTGCGCACCGTGGAGCTTCGTGGAAAGGCCAACACGACGGCCGCAGTCGCGCTCGATCAGCTCGGTGTTGCGAAAGGCTGGTTGAAACCGCATGTGTACTTCGCTGGGGTGTCGTTCGCAACCGGTCCGGCGTGGACGACCACGCTGCGGGGCAGGGAAACGCTCACGGTTCCGATCGGGGAGGCCGCGACCGAGATCTATCTGCTGGCGGCCACGCGTGTGGCAGGCTCGGAGTTCGATCCGAAGCGAGGAGCGGGCGACGTCGAGCGCTTCCTGGCCGAGGTCGAATACGACGACGGTGTCGTGGATCAGGTCTTTCCTTACGATGTGGTGGCCGGCGCGCATCGCATCGCGGACCGGACCGTGATGGCGCTGCTGGTGCCCGCCGGGCGCGGCAAGGTGGTACGCGCGGTGCACGTCCGGGATTGTGCGGCGAATATTCTAGTGGCGTTGCTCGGTGTGACCGTCAATACCGGGACGGCACGGTTTGCGGACGTACGCTGGGCGCCATCGCGGGATCTGACGTCTCGAACGAAGTCCGCGGAACCGCCAGCAGTGCCCGTAACGGTACGGGTACAAGACGGTGTTGCGTTGATCAAGAACCGCTACTACCACTGCGAGTTCGATCTACGCGAAGGGTGGAGCGGGCTTTCCAGCCCGCTAGGCCCACTTTCCAGTGGGCCAAAACGGCTATTTGATACCGCTTCCGGGTTGGAGTTCACCGGTGTTACGGTACACGACCGGACGGTGGTCGCGACCTACGCGTCGGAGCTGGTCCGCGTCGAAGTGCGTCTGGAAGCGGACGAATCGCCCGAGTTGCGCATGTCGCTCGCGGCGACCAACACCGGCGCAAAGGTCGTCGAACTGCCGCTACGTTTCCCGGATCTTGGATCAATCAAGTTGGGCGACGCTGCCGATACGCACTACCTGTTTCCGCGGGCGGCGGCGGTGTTCGGGAGCGAGGAAACTACGCTCGAAGAAGACTACTCGAGTGCGTTCCCCATGCAGTTCGTGGACCTCTACAATCCGCGGACCGGGGCGGGTCTGTATCTGATGGTGAAAGACCTGGATCTCACTCCGAAGCGCTTCCGGCTGGAGAAGAGCGCGGCGGGAGTGAGCCTGAGCGTATCGTATTCGCATCGCGTACGTGGCTCGCAGGAGCCGCAGCACGTGCGGATCGAGCCCGGCGCGACGTTCCGCACCGCAACCACCGTGCTGGGTTTTCATCGAGGTGACTGGCGCGTTGCGTTCAACGCCTACCGCGACTGGGTACGCACCTGGTACAAGCCAGCCTCGGCGCGCAAAGCGTGGTTCGAAGCGGCTTACAACTGCCGTCGCGATTACCCGTTGGGTGGCTCAGGCATGCTGTTCGACGTGCGCGCGAACCGCTACACCTTCCCGAAGATCATCGACGAAGGCGAGCGCGAATTTGGCGGGATCGACATGGTGGACATCTCCAGTTGGGCGTACTCGGAGAAGTTCGGACGTGTCGGCGAATACACGCGGTATGAGTTGGGCGGCGCGGAAAACCTGCGCGCCGGTATCACCGAAGCGCTCCGGCGAGGTGTGCCCACGGGTTTGTATCTGGAAGGCTATCTGATCGACGTGCGTTCGGAGATCGGACGCACGCGCGCTCGCGATTGGCAGATCCGCGCGCGCAATCAGGAGCCGCTGGCCTGGAACGGTGCGCCTACCGAGGTTTTCATGTGCCCGCGCGTCGCCGAGTGGCAGGACTGGATGGCGCAAACCTATGCGAAAGTGGCTGCGCAGACGGGCGCGCGCGCGTTCTACATCGATGAATTCGGTTTCTCGCGGCCGGACCGCGCGTGCTACAACCCGTTGCATGCGCATCCGCCGGGAGCCACCGTGGCCATGGGCGAACGCGAATTGATGCGGAAGGTGCGCGCGGCACTGGACGGTGCGGATCGCGAAGCGGTCATCTACATCGAAGAGATGCCGCCCGATGCGAACGTGCCCTATGCCGACGGCGCGTTCTGCTATTCAATCAACGGGGCCGATGCGCGCCGCTCGCCCGGTGCGATCAACCTGTACCGCTTCGTGTTTCCCGATTTCAAGCTGTTCGATATGGTGAGCGAGGGGATCGACGCGCGCGCCATGACCACGGCCGACATGAAGAAGTCCTTCTTCCTGGGCAACGGCTTGTGGTTGAAGGGGCACGCCGAAAGCTGGTATCCGCCCGAAGTGCGCGAGTTCATTCGCCGCACGCACGCGGTACTGCGCGAACACAGCGCGACGTTCCAGTCGCGCGACGCCGAGCCGCTGGCCGCTACCGTGAACCCCGCGGTACTCGCGAACCGCTTCGCGTCGGCCGGCGAGACGATCTACACGTTCTACAACGAAGGCTATCGCACGGCACGCGGTACGATTCTGCGATTGCCGGACGCGTTGCGCGGGCGCGAGTGGACGGACCTGCTCAGTGGACAGCCGGTCGCACCGTGCGAAGGCGGCGCGGCATTGTGCATGGAAATCGGGCCGCGCGATGTCGCGGCAGTGGCTGCGCGGATTCCCAGTCACGCATCTCGCTAGGAGATTTCCCGCATCACCTCAAATACTTGCGATTGCGGACCGGGCTGAGGGGGCGCGCGCGCTTCGATACTCATGACGGAGGAGCGGTTCGCTCATGAAAACTCGTGCTTCTATCGTCCTGCTTGCCCTGGTCCTGATTCAATCCGGCTGTAAGTCGGACCCCACCACAACGGTGATCGCATCGCTGGGTGCGGTTTCCAGCGCTTCTTCGGTGGCCATTGCGGTGGTCAGCAGTCTGGAAAGTGGCGGCCAGATTTCGGAAGAGGCCGCGCGCGAAATCATCACCTACGCGCAAGCGGTGAGCACGGCATGCGCCGATTCAGTGGCCGCGCTGAACGCGGGCGGCACGACGAAGGAGAAGGTTCTGAACATCCTCAGCGCAATCGTTGCCGTCGAAACACCCGTAATCGCCTCTTACGGCGACGACAAAGCCAAAGCCGCGATCGTGGCCCTGAACGCGGCGCTCGCGGCTCTGAAGGTTCAGTTGCAGGCGGTGGCCAAGGACGCCAAGTCATCACCGAGCACTCCGGTCTGCCCGACCACGCAGCAGACCAGCGAAATCCAACGCATCGGCCGTGAAGCGCAAGCCGCCGCGCAAATGGCTGCCGCGTGGAGCGCGTCGCACCCGGTCTTGCTAGCGGGCAACCGGTAGCGTGACGGTGTTGGCGGCCACGTTGTCCTGCGTGACAACAATCGCTAGGTCGCCGTTAGGCGCCGCCGCGGGCACCTGCACGTTGATCTGATAGAGTCCGACGCCGCCGGGCGTCAGACCGGCGAAGGCTACGGTGGCCGGAAGGCCGCCGATGGTGACCGTGGGCTGCGAAACCGCGTAGGCCAGCGGCGAAGACGGCGACAGCGTACCGGTGGGCACCGACGGTGTGGTGGGCCCCATGCCCACCAGGTAGAAGACGATGTACTCGTTGGGTTTGGCGGGCGCGGAACCGGTCACCAGGCTGTAATCGCTGTGTTGCGCGATGACGCGCCCATCCGCGTATGCGGCGATGCCGGGTGAGAGTTTGGCCAGGCGCACCGACTTGGGCGTTGCCACGCGGCCCTGCGTCAACACCGCGACGCTGTAGGCCGCATCGGCGCTCAACTCGGACGGAATCAGCGCATTGATCTGCCCGGGGCTCACGTAGAAAAGCGGCGCAGCGACGCCACCAATCAACACGCGCGTGCCGCCCAACTCCGTTGGCAGTTGAGCCGAGGCGGGCTGCGCGGCTGCGGCGGCCAAACGCTTGCCGTAGATCGATACCACGGCGCCGGGACTGGATGGTGCGCCGAGCACCGGGTTCACATTGCTCACCACTCCACCGTTGAAGATGACCGGGGCGGTGGTGTCTTCAATGACGGCTCCTGCGATGCGCTGCGTGGCCGCTGTCAGAGTCCCCTTCATGGCGCGCAAGTTGATGGCCATGTCTTCAGACGCGACCGTCGGAGTCCAGAGTGCGCCGTAGGCGCCGGTGGATGCACTGCTCACGGGCAGGCTTATGCTTGCGTCGCCGCTCGTAAACGATGCGGTCACCACGGCGTCCTTCACCGGGCTGCCGCAATCGTCATATACCGCGACTTCGATCGATTGCGGCGTGTCGGCCGGGGCGTGAAAGTGCACCGGCGGCGTGGCGACGCCGAGCACCAGGCGCGTGGGTGTGCAGGAAGTGGCCGCCAGCGGATGAAGTCCGGCGGCCGGTGAACCTGGTTGGGGCGGCGCGGCGACCATCCCGGGCTGTATTTCGTACACATTCGCGCCGGCGGCCGATTCCATTTCCATCAGAATCTTCGGCCAAGTGAGGCTGGCCGGATCCAGGTTCACCTTGGCGTTCACGGTGCGGCTGCTCTTAGCGCCCACGAATGCACTCGTAATATCGAACACCACTTCGGGCAGACTGCTGACCACGAACGACACGGGCACGTTGCTCGGATTATCGACCCTGAGCGTCGCGGTGACCGTCTCTGCGTAGTTGTGATGAACCACCACGGGGCTTTCCAGGCGCACAGTGAAAGAGTCCTCGTGACGGCCGGTACCGCGATTGGATAGCGCCTCGACGATGTTCTCCTGAAGCTTGGTCTGAATCGGTGAGCCGGCCGCGCCGGGAGCTGTCAGCGTGAGCACGGATTCATAACGGCCCGGGGTGAGATTCCAGTAAGTGTCCCAGGGAATACCAATGCAGACGGGGTACGGCGCGACTTCAGACGCGCTCGCTTTCGGAGCGATGTGGCCGCTGGCCGAAGTGAGGATGAAAGGATTCGTGGTTCCGGAGATAGAAGCGGTGAAGTCGAGCGCGGTGGGATAGACGTCGTTGTAGACCAGAAATGTGTGGCGATTGGGGAGGGACTGGGAACTCTGGGTGCAGTCCCAGTTGTCGTTCTGCGTGATGCGTATGTTGGGTGTGAGTTGTAGCTTCGGCACCGTGACGCTGACGGGAATGGTCTTGATTAGCGTGCCCGCCTTAAGCTGTATGGATCCGAAATACGTGCCGGGCTGCAGCGCACTGGCGTCGACGACAACCGCGAGTGCCTGCGTTTGCGCGGGCGCCAGCGTAACCCGGGTGGTGGAACACGACAGCCATTTGAGCACCGAAAACGCGGACACTTCGACGTCGAGCGCCGTGGAGCCATCGTTCCAGGCGTGAAAGCCAAGTTCGTATCGTTTGTTGCCGTCGAGGATCGCCCAGAGTTCGACTTCCGCCGATTCGGGCGCGACGCCCAGAGCGCCGGTAACCGGTGTTGCCGATGCGGCGGCGATCGAAGCTGTGACGTTCACCGTGACCGGCGCCTTTGA
>CAZDIZ010000013.1:9791-19226 GCA_964505625.1 uncultured Solibacteraceae bacterium
GGGGGCGGACCGATGACCATGGTGTAATCGGCCGCGGCCGTGGTGCCAAAGCCGTCAGTCACCGAGACACTGAAGTTGGATGTGCCTTGCGTGGAGTACGGTGTGCAGGCGACGTAGACGTAGCGGTGCGGATCTGAAACCGCCGGGGTGATTCCGTAAGCGCGTCGCGTGGTGAGAGAGTCGCTCGCGAGCGAACACCCGTTGGGCAGCGCACCGCTGGTGATCTTGGCGGTGAAGTCGGGCGAGCCGCCGCTGTTAAGAGGAACGCCGCACAGCACGCCGGCGTGGCAAGTGCCCGGATAGGGGCCGCGCACCAGCGTGAGCGCGTCGTTCACGTACAACTGGTAGTCGGACGACAACGCGGTGGAGCCGCAGCGCAGCGTCAGGTTGAACTGATACGATCCCGCCGAACTGAAGGTGCCGGAAAGCGTACCCTGGCTGCCGCTCGCATTCCAGGTGAAGGTGGACGGCATGGCGCTAAACGCCGTTGCCTGGCCGGTGCCACTGTACTGGATCGGATTGCAGCCTGGCGTCGAGGAAAACTGAAGCTGGTAGGGCTTCCCCACTTGCCAGAAGGCGGATTGCGATTTGGCGAAATCGGTATTGGACGGCGTGAGGACCTGCGCATCAACGGGTGTCAGGGCCGCTAGTCCCAGAAAACAAAAGAATGCGAACATCCTGTACAACATGCAGTCATTACCGCTCATGGTCAAAAGAATGTCAAGGGCGCCCTGTCCATTTTTTTGCGCGTTTCGTCCGATATGAACTACAGAGCGCGGACGGCGCGGCCGATAACCGGCTTAGCGGGGTGCCCATCACGTTGTTCCCCCTCAAGCACCAAGCCCCCAGCCATTCTTCTCAGGAAGAGAAGTGCAAATGCTATTATCCCTATGCTGTGGGCTGGCCCTGGCTGCGGCCGGCATCACCGATCCATGGCGTGTGTTGATCGTCCAGGGATCTCAACAACATGCACAAGGCAAATACGCGGAGGCCGAGAAATCTCTGCTAGCGGCGCTGCACATCGCCCGCTCGTTTGATGCGAGCGACGAGCGTTTGGCGCTGACCATGAACAATCTGGCCGCTTCCTATCAGGAACAAGGGCGCTATGCCGACGCCGAGCGCCACTTCCTGAACGCTATCGCAATCTGGGAGAAAGCTGGAAAGGCGGAGAGCACGGTGCTGGCCGGGCCGTTGCATAGCCTGGCGGGTCTGTACGTCCTGATGAAGAGGCCCTCACGCGCCGAAGAAGTATACCGTCGCGCGCTCGAGTTGAGGCGAAAGCTCCCGGCTTCGAACTTCCTGTCACTGGTTGCCACCCTCCACAGCCTGGGTAACGTCTGCCGGCTACGCGGCAAGTACGCCGAGGCGCGCCGCTTGTATGACGAGGCGTTGGCCATTTGCGAGCGTGAAGGCATGCCGGTGGTAGCCGAGGTTGCCAACGCGCTAAATGGCTTGGCGGTGCTTAATCATGAGGAAGGGCGAACGGCCGAGGCCGTCCTGCAATTTGAGCGCGCCGCGCGGATGTGGGAAGTGGCGCTGGGGGCGGGGCATCCGTCGCTGAGCGCTGTCTGGAACAACCTGGGTGCGATCAACGCGGCGCTGCACCGTCACGCGCCGGCGGAGATGTACTACCAGCGTGCGGCGCAACTGATCGAACGTACGCGCGGGAGCGACCACCCGCAGCTGATTGGCGTACTGAGGAATCAAGCTGACCTGATGCGGGCGATGGGCCGGAAAAAGGACGCGAAGTACTGCGAAGAGCGCGCGCGTGCGATTCGCGAAACGCACACGCGCGCCAACTACCTCGATCACACGGTGGATGTAAGCGCCTTTCGGCGTTAACGCGCCCCTTCGTGCGCGCAGGTCTTCACGCCCAGCTTCTTGAGAATGGTGATCATCGGGCACCAGTTGGTGAACGCCGACTGGAACAGGTTCAGTCCAACGAACGCCGTGAAGTAATACCAGTTGGGATTCACCCAAGTCCCCAGCGCTAGCGATAGCAGCACGAAGAACCCCGCGATCATCCGCAAGTAGCGATCCAAAGTCATGCTTGTCCCCTCCTACGTTTCATCATGAAGTAAACGATGGGCACCGTCATTCGCGACAAGGCGAGCGACGCGATTTCGCCGGCCATGAGTGCGATGGCCAACCCCTGGAAAATGGGGTCGAACAGAATCACCGCCGAGCCCACCACTACGGCGGCGGCCGTCAACAGCATGGGCCGGAAGCGCACGGCGCCCGCGTCGATGACGGCCTGGTCGAGTTTCTCTCCTTCGGCCAGACGCAGTTCGATGAAGTCCACCAGGATGATGGAATTCCGGACCACGATGCCGGCGCCGGCGATGAAGCCAATCATCGAAGTGGCGGTAAAGAAAGCGCCCAGCAATCCGTGCGCGGGCAGAATGCCCACCAGCGAAAACGGAATGGCGGCCATGATCACCAGCGGCGTCAGGAAGTTCTGGAACCAGCCCACCACCAGCACGTAGATCAGCACGAGCACGGCTGCGAAGGCGATTCCCAGGTCGCGGAACACCTCGTAAGTGATATGCCATTCGCCGTCCCACTTCATGGCGTACTTGGCTTCCTCGAACGGTTGATGCGCGGTGTACTGTTCGATCTTGTAGCCTTCGGCCGGGCGGATCTTGTCGATCTCCGGTCCCAGCTTCAGGATGGCGTACACCGGGCTCTCCATGGCTCCGGCGACATCGGCAGTCACGTAGGTTACCGGCATCAGGTTCTTGTGGTAGATGCTCTTGTCTTCGACCGCGCTTTCCACCTTCACCAACTCGCGCAACGCCACCATGCGACCGTTGCGGCCCATCAGCTTGAGACTCTGCACGCGGTCGAGGTCGGAGCGCGTCGCGCGATCCAGGCGCAGCATGATGGACACGTCTTCTTTCTCGGCGTCGGCGTGGAGCAGGCCCGCCGCCTCGCCGGCCGACGCGATGCGCATGGTGCGCGCAATGTCGTCTTCCGAAATTCCGTGCAGCGATGCCTTTTCGCGATCGACCACCAGTTTGTACTTGGGCTGATCGTCTTCGACATACCAGTCGACGTCCACCACGCCGTCGGTGCGGTCGAACAGATCGCGCATTTGGCGGGCGAGTTTCATGCGGCCTTCCTCGGTGGGCCCGTAGACTTCGGCCACCAGCGTTTGCAGCACGGGCGGGCCGGGCGGCACTTCGGCCACCTTCATGCGCGCGCCGTAGCGCTGAGCGATCGGCAACAACTCCTGACGCACGGCCTTGGCGATTTCGTGGCTCTGCGCCGAACGGTCGTGCTTACCGCGAAGGTTCACTTGTATGTCGGCCACGTTCGAGCCGCGGCGCAGGTAGTAGTGCCGCACCAGGCCGTTGAAGTTATACGGCGATGCCGTACCTGTGTAGGTCTGCACATTGACCACTTCCTTGTGCGTCATCACGCGGCTGGCGAGCGACCGCGCCACCAGTGCCGTTTGTTCGAGCGTGGTTCCTTCCGGCATGTCAATGATCACCTGGAACTCGCTCTTGTTGTCGAACGGCAGCATCTTCACCTTGACGAACTCGATGTAGACCAGCGCCATCGATCCGAGCAGTAGCACCGCCACGCCGCCGAGAAAACTCCAGCGAACGGCAGTGTTGTGCAGCAGCGGTCCCATGACGCGGCGGTACAGACGCGTGAAGGCGTCTTCCTGTTCTCCTTCGCCGTGGCCGGCGCCGGGTTTGAGTAGGCGTATGGCGGCCCACGGGGTCACCACGAAGGCAACGATGAGCGAGAACACCATGGCCGCGGAAGCGCCAATCGGAATGGGGCGCATGTAGGGTCCCATCAACCCGCCGACGAAAGCCATGGGCAGAATGGCGGCGATGACGGTGAGCGTGGCGAGAATCGTGGGATTGCCCACCTCATCCACCGCGGCAATGGCGATGTCCACCATGCCGCGTCCGGAGTGCGCGTGCAAACGCCAATGGCGGACGATGTTTTCGACCACCACGATAGCGTCGTCCACCAAAATGCCAATGGAGAAGATCAACGCGAACAGCGTGATGCGGTTGAGCGTATACCCGTACAGGTAGAAGACAGTTAGCGTGAGCGCGAGCGTCACCGGAATGGCGGTGAAGACGATGAGCGATTCGCGGAATCCGAGCACAATCCAGATCAGAATGCTCACCGAGACCACGGCGATGCCCATGTGGAACAACAGTTCGTTGG
Organism: uncultured Solibacteraceae bacterium; assembly: GCA_964505625.1. Lineage (GTDB taxonomy): Bacteria > Acidobacteriota > Terriglobia > Bryobacterales > Bryobacteraceae > JAJFUV01. The sequence continues at coordinate 13,983 of CAZDIZ010000013.1, forward strand.
ACTTCTCAGCCGCCGTTTCGCCGTAGTGGCGCGTGAGGGAGACGTTCACGTCACGAGGGATCAGGTTGCTCTTCAGCCCATCGACGCGCTTAAGCACGTTTTCGGCGACGCTGATGGCGTTGGTGCTCTTGCGCTTGGAAATGGCCAGCGTGACCGCCGGATAGAACTTGCCGTCCGATGCGTATTGCACGTATTGCGACGGTTCTTCGCCGCCATCTGTGACCGTGGCCACGTCGCGCACGAAGATGGGCTTTTCGTTGGCGACGCCCACCACGACACCCGCCACGTCAGAAGCCGTGCGCAGGAATTCACCGGTTTCAAGCGTGAACTCGCGGTTGGCGCTCGAGAACTTGCCGGTGGGCAGGCGGCGGTTCGAAGCCCCCAGCGCGCCGTAGACCTGCATGGGCGATAGCGAATAAGCGGCCAGGCGTGCGTCGTCCAGCGTGACGCGGATCTCGCGGCGCTGCCCGCCGATGAGGGTGACGGCGGACACATCGTCCACCTGCTTCACCGTGTCGTGCACCTGCGCGGCGACGCGCCGGAGTTGATAGTCGTCGTAGCGCTCGCTCCAGAAGGTGAGCGCGAGAATCGGTACGTCGTCAATCGAACGCGGCTTGATGAGCGGAGGCGTGGCGCCGGCCGGAATCAGGTCGAAGTTCGCGTACATCTTTTGATTCAGCCGGACAATGCTCTTCTCTTCGTCCTCGCCCACCTTGAAGCGGACGATGGCCATGGCCTGATTCGGCATCGAAGTCGAATAGACGTATTCGACTCCGGGGATCTCCCACAGCAGCTTCTCCATGGGCTTGGTGACGCGCTCTTCCACTTCGCGAGCCGAGGCGCCCGGCATGCCGACGAAGATGTCGATCATGGGGACGATGATCTGCGGCTCTTCCTCGCGCGGCAGACGCCACACCGAGAACGCGCCGATCATCAGCGACGCCACGATCACCAGCGGCGTGAGTTTCGAATTGATCCAGGCTCCGGCCAGCCGGCCGGCGATGCCCAGTTTTCCCGGTTTCGTCACGGACGCACCTCCAGGCGGGCGCCGTCAATTAACGTGGACGGCACAGGGCAGACCAGTTTCTCTGAGGCGCTCAAGCCCGAAAGCACTTCCACTTGCTGGCCCTCTCGCGCGCCGGTGGTGACCAGGCGATTACGCGCGCGGCCGTCTTCGACCACGTACACCGATTGCACTTGGCCGCGTTCGACTAGTGCCGCGGCCGGAATGGCCAGTACCTTACGCGCGCCAAGCGGGAAGCGCGCGCGGCCGAACACACCCGAGCGCAGTTGCGCGACCGCGGGCAGATCAATCTTGACCACGAACGCACGCGAAGCTGCGTCCACTGCCGGTACGATTTCGGAAACGCGGGCCGTCATCGTCTTGTCGAGACTGTCAATCGCGACGGTGACCGATTGGCCCAGTCTCAGATTCGCGATGCGCGATTCTTCGACCTGCGCTTCCAGACGAAAGACGCCTGCCTGCTCGATGGTGGCGAGCGGCATACCGGGGGCGGCCAGCACACCGGCTTCGACGCGCTTGTCGGTGATGGTTCCCGCAAAGGGCGCGGTGATCTCGGCGTAGCTCAGCATAATGGACGCCGCGCGCTGCGCTTCCTCGGCCTGACGAATTTTGGCGTGGAGTTGCTCGCGCTTGGCGATGGCCATGTCGCGCCCTGAACGGGCGACCTGAAGCCGCGCGGAAGCTTCGTCGAACTCCTGGTTGGAAATGGACTTCTTTTCGAACAGGTCCTTCATGCGCGCGAAGGTCTTGGACGCGAGCGCGAGGTTGGCTTCGGCGGCCGAGATCGCGCCGGCGACTTCGGGTAATCCGTTGCGCGCTTCTCGCACGGCGGCCTCGGCCTGCGCGCGCTGCGCGGCCAGATCCTTGGCGTCCAGTACGATCAGCACTTGGCCGGCCTTCACGTGGTCGCCGGTCTGGAAGCGGACTTCGCGCACGTAGCCCATCACCTTGCTCGATAGCGTTGAGGCGGTGCGGGCGCGCACGGTGCCAGTGGCTTCAAAAACGGCGGGCCACTCGGCGGTCGCGGCGGCGACGGTTTGAACGGCGATGGGCGCGCCGGCGGGTTCCTCCTTGGCGGCGTGCTTGTCGCCGCCGCAGGATAGCGTCAGACTCAGTGAAACAAGCAGAGCGGGGATCAGGTAGCGTCGAATCGTCATTTTCGTTCCTCTATTTCAAAACATCGCTCGCGGCAGTCAATGTGCCGGCGGCCAGTTCGAGCATGGTGGCGGCCACGCGCTGATCGTGCACGGCCGCCAGATGGCGTGTGCGGGTTTCAAGGAGCGCGGTTTCCGTGCGAAGCAGGTCGGTCACCGTGGCCAGTCCGTTGGCGTAACGGTTCTGCGTGATGCGCAGGCTTTCTTCGGCGGCGGCCACCGTGGCGCGCGCCAGCTCAATACGTTCTTGGGCGGTTTTCCATTCCAGGTAGGCGCTTTCCACCTGGAGCTTGACGGCCGATTCGCCGCGCCGCGCCATGGCCTGCGCAGCCCGTGTTTGCTGGCGTGCTTCTTCGACGCGGGCTTTGTCCTGGCCGCCATTGAAGAGGTTCCAGCGCATGCCGACCGCGCTGATCCAGTTGGCGCCGCCGCGGTCGACGAAGCGCTGGCGGTCGGCTTCGAACGCGGCCTGAAAGACCACCATGGGTAGATAGGCGGAGCGGGCGAGCGAAGCCTGCGTTTCGCCGATTTGCGCGGCCAAGCGAGCCTGGCGCAACTCGGGCCGCTCAATCAGGCCGCGCTTGGCGTATTCATCCAACGGCACCACCGACATCGGAACGGCCTTAAGCGGAGTCGTCAGATCATAACGCTGGTTCAGTGGAGCGCCGAGCGCGTCGTTGAGTGCGGCGCGCGCCAGTTCGAGGTCGTTCGAACGGCGGATCACCTGTTCGCGCACGGCGGCGAGATGCACGCGGATGGAGAGCACATCGGCGTCGGTGGCCATGCCGGCGGAGCGTATGGTTTCGGCGCGCGCCAGATCAGCTTCGGCCGACTTTTGCGCCTGCTCGGCGACCTTCAGCGCGTCCGCTGCCAGCACGGCGCCGTAATATGCACGTGCCACGCCCGCAATCACATCCATCGAGGTGCGGCGCGATTGTTCGGTGGCCACGTCGCGTCCGAGTTCGGCGGCGCGTTTGGCTTTGCGCGTCATGCCGGCATCATAAATAGGTTGCTCAACCGACACGCGCGATTGGAAGTTGTTCATGGCTTCGGGACGGTTGAGCGGACCGACCACGAAGTTGCTTTCGGTGAATTGATGCTGCGTGAGCAGCGAACTGAAGACGAACACCGGGTTGTTGCTGCGCTGCCAGGATTCGGTGTAGTTGAGCTTGGGCAGGTAGCCCGAGTGCGCCTGCTCGATCCTTGTGGCGGCCGCCTTCACTTCGGCGTCGCCCGCTTCGATGGCAGGGTGCTGTTTCAAAGCCTGCTTGACGGCATCTTCGAGCGTCAGCGCACTCTGGCCCCAAACCGGGGCCGCGATCAGGACGAATGCCAGAGCCAAGGGCTTCATACGGTTTCCGTTTCCTCTCACAGTATTTCTGGATGCAGTTGGGCGGCGAAGGTTACGGGCGCCGCTCCCAGCGGCGAAGTTGTCACCATTCCCAGGCGCCCGCATCCATATTAATGGAAAACGCGCCGCGCTTCCCGCTACAATCGGGCGTAGTGGAAAACGCATCGGAAGCGCAATTGGCGCGGGATCTTTTGTCGGGAGATCTGGAAGCCTTCGACCGTTTCGTGGACACGTACCGGACGAAGTTGTTCCAGTACAGCTTCATGATGTGCGGGCAACGCGAGGACGCCGAAGAAGTGGCCCAGGAGACATTGTTGAAGGTGTTCCAGAGTCTGGACCAGCTTCGCGAGCCGGAACGGCTGAAGGCCTGGGTGTTCACCATCGCGCGCAACGCGTGCTTCATGAAGCGCCGCAAGAGTGTGTTTGCGCCTACTCATGAGCTATCGCTTGACGAGTTGATGCCGGAATCTACCGGCGACGGTGAGGGGCGGCGGATACAGATCGCCGATTGGAACGCGCTGCCGGATACAGAAGTGCTGCGCAAGGAACTGCGCGGGGAACTCGACCGCGCCATCACGGAACTGCCGGAGATCTATCGGGCCGTGGTGCTGCTGCGGGATGTCGAGGAACTATCCACCGAGGAAACGGCGGAAATCCTGGGTGTTTCGATCGAGACCATCAAGACTCGGTTGCATCGCGCCCGGCTGGCGTTGCGGCAGAAGCTGGACGAGTATCTGCGGAGCGCGGCGAGGAATTGAGGGAGGCCATGGAACATACGCCACACAAGCACGGCCTGGAGTGCAAGGAAATCTTCGCGCAGCTCAGCGCGTATATGGACGCGGAGTTGCCGGAGGCTACCTGCGAGGAAATACGCGCGCATATTGCCGATTGCCCGCCTTGCGTCGAATTCGTGAATAGCCTGCGCCGCACCGTGGATCTGTGTCACGGGCACGCCAGCAGTGAGCAGCCTGCGCCGCTCGCGGGCGACGTTCGGGAACGGTTGCTCACGGCCTTTCGTGACGCGGCCGCGGCGCGCCGCCGGGGAGACGAACCTTGCCCGCCGCAAAGCTAGAGGCCATCCTACGCACGCCATTGTTCGCCAGTCTGTCGCCTGCCGAAGCTGAGGCGCTGGCCGAGCGTGCCATCGAGAAGCGCTACGCGCCGGGCGAAATGCTGGCGCACGAAGGGGAACCGTCGCGTGGTCTGATCATTGTCGGGCAGGGAAGCGTCAAGGTGTTCAAGGTCGCATCCAGCGGCCGTGAGGTGATGCTGACCATCGAAAACGCACCTTCGAGCGTGGCCGAGGTGCCGATGTTCGACGGCGGGCCGCTGCCGGCGTCAGTGGTCGCCATCGACGAAGTGGTGGCGTATCTCATCAGCGCCCGGGACTTCCAGCAGGTTTCGCGGCAGAATCCGGACGTCGCGCTCAAGATGCTCGCCGTGGTGGGGCGGCGTCTGCGTAGCCTGGTTTCCGTGGTCGAGAGTGTGACGTTTGGAAGCGTACGGCAACGCCTGGCGCGAACGTTGGTCGAGTTCGGCCAACAAGCGGGCGCCGATGAGTTCGCGCTGCCGGTGACGCACCAGGAACTGGCGCTGCGGCTAGGCACCGCGCGCGAAGTGGTGTCACGCAACCTGAGCCGCTTCCAAGCCGAGAAGCTGATCCGCATCGACCGCCGCTCGGTTGAGCTGCTGGACCGAGACGGACTGGAACGCGA
>CAZDIZ010000013.1:19326-26814 GCA_964505625.1 uncultured Solibacteraceae bacterium
TCCGCATCGACCGCCGCTCGGTTGAGCTGCTGGACCGAGACGGACTGGAACGCGAGGCGGAAACGGAATTCTAGCGCCAGCGACGACTCAGATTTGACATGGGCGTGACGGAAGTCACGGCGCTGGGACCATCGCGGGCTTAAGCTGGAAATCGGGATGGCCTGCGTAGAGAGCGAAACCGCCGCGAAGCCTCGCAAGCGCATCGAGCGCCGCCGCGGGCGCGACTATTCGCAGATCCTGCGCCGCTCGGTGCAATGGGCGTTTCTCGTGCTTAACGTCTGGATCGGCGTGGAGTTCTACCTCTGGGTGCGGTATTACGAAACCGGCGGCGCGAGCGTCTACGTGGCACGGCCTGCGGGCGTTGAAGGGTGGCTGCCCATCGCGTCGCTCATGAATCTGAAGTATTGGGTCTCGACGGGGGAGGTTCCGCACATACACCCGGCGGGCATGTTTCTGCTGGTCGCGTTTCTGGGTATCTCGCTACTTCTGCGCAAGGCGTTCTGCTCCTGGTTGTGCCCGGTGGGGACGGTTTCGGAATGGCTGTGGCGCGCCGGACGCGGCATCTTCCACCGCAACTTGCGCCTGCCCAAGTGGGCCGACGTGGCGTTGCGCAGTCTGAAGTACCTCCTGCTCGCACTGTTTCTCTATGCGGTGGGCAGCATGTCCGCGGTGGCGATCCGAGCGTTTCTGGATGGACCATACGGCATCATCAGTGACGTCAAGATGCTCAACTTCTTCCGCCACATGAGCGTCTTCGCAGCGGTAGTGGTGGGCGTGATCGCGGTGCTGAGCATCTTCTTCCAGAACTTCTGGTGCCGGTTCCTGTGTCCCTACGGTGCGATGTTGGGTCTGGTGGCGCGCTTCAGTCCCGTGCGCATCCGGCGGTCGCCCGATGTTTGCATCGACTGTGCCAAGTGCGCGAAAGCGTGCCCGTCGCTTCTGCCGGTGGACGTGCTACTAACGGTGCGCTCGCCGGAATGCACAGGCTGTTATGAGTGCGTCGCCGCGTGCCCGGCCTCGGGTGCGTTGGCGATGACCGCCACGCGCCGGCGCGTGCTCTCACCGTGGGTGATGGCCGCCGGGATCGTGCTGATCTTCGTCGCAGTCGCCGGCTACGCGCGCTGGGCAGGGTACTGGCACACGGACATTCCCACCGGCGTGCTCTTTGACTTGGTACCGCGCGCTTCCGAATTCCAACATCCCTGACGCGGCGGGCCGGATCTGATAGAGTATTCGTCTATCGGATTATCTCGAAATCAGTCGTGGATGAAGCGTGTGCTGCGCCTTGGAGCGGTTGCCGTCTTCGTGTCTGCGTGCTTAGCGGCGACCGGTGATGCGGACGCATGGAATCGGGAGATCGCGCAGGCCGAGGCGACGATCGACGATGACGATAGCTCCGTAGCGATCGGGCATCTTCGCACCGCGCTGGCGATCGCCGAGAAGTTCGGGGAGAGCGATCCGCGTCTACTGGAATCCGTGGCGCGGCTGAGCAACGCGTGCCAGTACGCTGAGGGATGCAAGGCCGATGAGTCGGCCAATCAGTTGAAGCGGGGAATGGCTTTACGCGCCGGTGTGGTTCCGCGCGGTGAATCGGCGGCTGCCGCGTTGATAGCACTGGCCGAAGCCGCCGCCGCACAAGACAAGCACCGCGAGGCACTGCTAGTCTGGCGCGACGTCCTCGACATTCGCGAAAAGCACTCGGGAGTGCAATCACGCGCAACGGCGGAAGTCTGGGTGCGCATGGCGTGGGTATACCAATGGAGTGGGGATAAAGTCCAGGCGCGGCGTACTTACGAACACGCGCTGGAGTTGCGCCGACAGGCCGGTGCCGCGCGCTCGGCTGAACTGGTCGACATGCAAATCGGCTACGGTGGCATGCTGCTTCAGCAGAACGCCAATTCTGAAGCATGCGTTGAATACGACAAGGCACTCGCCCTGGCCACCCAACTGTGGAACGCGACGGACGAACGCGCATTGAGCGCACTTTTGCGCGTTGCCCAGGCGGCCAGTAGGCCGCTGCCGGCTTACGCTGAAACTCAGTATCGGCGATTGGTGGATCTGCGCCGCCCGGCGGGGGGTGAAGCATACGCGGAGGTTCTGCGACGTTACGCCGAGTTTCAACGCCGGCAGAAGCGGGACGCCGACGCCGAGCGGCTTCTAATCGAGGCGGTCCGTGTTGCACCGTACGGGGACAAGCAAGCGGACCGATTGGCGTGCCTCGCCGAGGTGCAAGAAGCACTACAGAAACTGCCGGAGGCCACCGCCACGGCTCAATGCTTGCTTGACTTCGGAGTTCGAAGCAAATGGCCTTTTGCAGTCATCGCCGCTCACGCCCGTCTGGCGCGCCTTTACGCCAAGCAGCGCGACACGCGCCGCGCGGGGGAGCACTTCGATGCTCTACGCCAACTGGCCCAGTCGGAATCGCCCGATCAACTCATTTCCTCGGCGGAAGAACTCGCAAAAGTCTACCGGCAGCAACAGGATAACCGGCGCGCTGGGGAGATGTACGAGCTCGCCATCGCTAACCGCGAGGCCGGTCATGGTGCGGAAAGCGAGGAGATGGCCGATGATTTGATGCAACTCTCGGCCATTTACGCCGAACGCGGGCGCGGCGTCGAAGCACTAGGCCTACAGCGCCGCGCGTTCGGAATCCTCTGGCGCCAGTTTCGTGCACAGCAACAAGGCAAATCGAGCGACACCGCACTGCTGATTGCAGTGGTGTTGCTTCTCGGTGTGGGGGGTGTTGTTACCGTGGTCTTTGGGATTGCCAGCATCCTGGTAATCCGCTCCGGCGACCGGAAGCTACAGCGCCTCTACAAACCCACTTGGGAACTCGGTCCGGATACACCGCCTCCGCCGCCGGCGGTGCCACAATCGCTGGGCTTCCACGGCGAAGGTGCGGCGCTGTTGGGTTTGCGGATCATCAATCTGTCGTTGTCGCTACTCACCGCCGGCGTTTACAGCTTCTGGGGCAAGGCTCGCATCCGTCGCTATCTTTGCGGACAAGCCGAATACGACAACGACCGATTGGCCTTTCACGGCACAGGCGGTGAATTGCTGCGCGGCTGGCTGCGTGGGCTGCCCATTCTGGCCACGCTGATATTGCTTCCCTATCTGGTGCCGATCGTTTGGCCGAAACCCTTGGCGCTGGTGGTGGGGCAGTACGTGGTGCTGTTTGCCGTGATGCTGCTTTGGCCGGTGGCGCGCGCGGGCGCGTACCGCTACCGGCTGAACCGCATGTCCTGGCGCGCAATTCGCTTCTCGTTCCGGGGTTCCACTCTGCGCTTTTTCTTGATGCACTTGAGTGGATACGCGCTGAGCTTCGTCACGTTTGGAATCTACCGGCCGATCTTTGACAACCGCGTCCGCGAGTACCTGTACACACGCACGTATTTCGGCGACCGTTGCTTCGCCTACACCGGCACGGGCAGTTCCCTGGTGGCGGCGTATTTCTTCTCGTTTCCATTCACTCTGCTCACGGCGGGTCTGTTTTGGCCCTGGTTCAGCGCCTATCGCGCCCGCTACTATTGGGCGCACACCACTTTTTCGAATGCTCGTTTCCGCTGCACGGCGACCGGCTTCGGCCTTTTCAAGCTCTGGACCGGCAATGTGTTGATGATCGTGGGCACGCTCGGCATCGCTATGCCGTGGGTGACGATCCGCACCATGCGCTATTGGGCCACGCACATCGAATGGACCGGCGATCTCGATCTCGCCAACATCCGTCAGGATGAACGAGCCACCGGCGCCACCGGCGAGAGCTTCGCCGACTTTCTGGGCTTCGATTTCGGAATCTGAACATGATCTCACCCATCGAGACCGTCTTTGATGCCTCTTACTTCGACGGGCAGAGTACCGCGCGACATGCGGCGCGGGTGACTGCGGGCGTTGAGGCGCTGTTGGTCGAGATTGAGGGAACGGCCGCTCGGTATTGGCTTCATGGAGATGTGCATCTGGCCGCCGACGGAATCTATGGCGAGCCTGTGCGCGTCGAGCGCGGGACCGAAGCCATCACCGTCGCCGACGGGCGGTTTCTGGAGTGCCTGCGGCAACTGGCGCCCCGGTGGTATGCGCCTTCCAAGGTAGATTCGTTTTACTCCCGCAGTTGGGCCAGCGTCCTGCTATCAACGCTCATCATCGCGGTGGTGGCTGGGAGTGCGTACTTCTGGGGGATTCGTTTACTGGCGGATGGTCTGGCGCGCGTGGCGCCGCAGCGGATGGAAGAACGCCTGGGAAATTCAGCTGTGGCCATTCTCGCGCCGCCGTCCACATTGTGTAACGATCGGACGGCCATGGAGCCGCTCGAACGCCTCACGGCACGGCTGGCGGCGGCCGCCCGGAGCAAATACCGGATTCGCGTGCTGTGCTCCAACAACCCGATGATCAATGCCTTCGCCGCTCCCGGTGGGACCGTTGTCGTTTTCCGAGGTCTGCTCGAGGAAATCGAATCGCCGGAGGAGTTGGCTGGCGTTCTGGCGCACGAAATCCAACACGTCACGCACAAACACGCCACGCGGGCGTTAATGCGGGAGACCTCCGCACGGGCCTTGCTAGCCCTGCTGAGTGTGGACCCTTCAGGGTCGCCTCAAACCATGCAGGGCTTTGTCACGCTGGCGAACCTGAAGTACCATCGTTCGGACGAAGAAGAGGCCGATCGCGAGGCCGTTGCGCTACTGCGCCGTGCGGGTATCCGCGCCGACGCGCTGGCGCTGTTCTTTCGCCGGTTGCAGAAGTATCCGGGCACATCCACGGGGAAGTGGTCGTATCTTTCCACACACCCGGACCTTGCGCAGCGCATTGAAGAAGTGGACGCGGCGGCGCGCGCCGCAAACACTGTGACTACGCCGGCGCTCACTGCCGATGAGTGGCAACGCGTACGCAACGCTTGCCGTTGAACGCGTTACGGCATGCGCCACTCGGTGGTTTCCGACACCGAGACTCCGTTTGCCAGATATAACTCCAGCCGGAAACGTACCGTGCCGGTGATGCGGCGGTAAACCACGTTGCCGCCGCGCAAGGTCGCGGCGTCCAAGTCCGTGGACTGTTGCGTCGCGCCGTCCCAGATGTAGAGCACGGCGCGCTGCGCCGCGGCCACCAGCGTCGAGCTTCGGTTCCAGTTCAGTTGAATGTTGTTGCCGCGCTGCGCGACGGTCAGGCCCAGGCGGACGGTTTCCTCGATGGTTGCCGGCTGCGGTGCGGGACGCATTTGGAGCGCTGCCTGGAACCCCAGCAGGATTCCGAGCAGCAGGAAGACGAAGGCCAGCGGCAACGGGATGCGGCGTTTGTTGCGTGGCGGCGCCAGACTTTCGAGCGGCGAGATGATCGGCGCCGCGGCGGGCGGCTGCGCGGGGCGTTCTTCGATTTCCGAAGGGCCGGGCGAGGCCACCGAAAAACGGCCCAGTGACCGAATCGAGACGGGCTCCGCGGGACTAGATTCACGGCTGGCTACCGGAAAGAGCCGCTCGCGGCGCGCGCGACCGGTTTCCTCGGGCTCGTCTTGCGTTGGCGCTGAGGGCGCGCGTGGCGGGGCAGGCGGAGCGGCGGCGTGCTTGGGGGACGGTCCTCCACCGATGTCCTGGCGCCGGAACGGAAACACGCCGTAGGGCGTTTCGACGCGGATGCTGCCGTCTTCCCAGAAGAAGAAACCAGCCTGGCAGGCGCGGGTCGCGAAAGGTTTGATAAGCAGGAAGACGTTGGACGAATCCGGCAGGTATTTCTCGCACAGCGCCAGATCTTCGTCGCTCAGGCTGAACTCCGCGCGCGTGTTGCTGCGATAGTAGCCCACGACATAGCGCTCGGAGCGGTCCTTGCGGCGCCACTCGGCGACGGCGGCGGCGAAGCGTTCGTGATCGGCGTCGGAGAGCGCGAAACTTGGCCCCAGGCGATGTTCGCAGGCGACTGGCGCGAAATCGTCGATCACGACATCGAGCATCTCTCCCTTGACCGCAGTGCCCAGCAGCAGGCCGCCCACTTCGGCGCCGCGCTTGGGGATGGCGCCGAAGCCTTGCATGACCTCGGCCTGTAGGCGATCCACCACGTCGTAGGCAAGCCGTACGGTAACCGGCTTGCCTTCCACGCTCCAGTGGTAATATTCCGGCGGAGGTGTGCCGGAGGAAGCGTTCTCGTTTCCTTCTTGCTGCATCGGGGAGGACTGGCGCCCATCACGGGCCACGTCTCATCGTAGACCGTCACCGATTCCGAACTCAAGCTTTCCAGGTTTCCATTCCGTGTCAAGATGAAAATTGGCCATGTTTTCTTCTGAACACGCCCGGCTCTGGCAAGCGCTTCCCTCTGAGGCGTCGCTTGCGCGCCGGACCAGCATTTCCATCCTTGAATCCGCCGCGCCGTTCGATGCGCGTTTGCCCGAGTTGCTGTTCACCGATAGGTCCGGTGACGTGGGGGAGTTCGACGCGCGGGTGTTGAACTTCGCTCGCGAGGTAAAGAAGCGGCACTTCGACGGACGTGTGTTCGCGGTGGTGCCGGTGTATGTGACCAGCATCTGCGGGGAGAATTGCGCCTACTGTAATTACCGCTCGGGGAACAAAGGCGTGGGCGTCGAGCGTTTGCGGCTGAGCGACGAAGAGCTCGAGCGTGAAGTCAGCTACCTCATTGAGCGCAAAGGCATGCGCACCATCGAACTGGTGTATGCCGCCGACCCGCGGATGCGCGCCGATGCGATCTGCCGCCACATCGCCATCGTGAGGCGGTTGCTGGATCGCGCCGGTGGAGGCATCGTCGGCCTGAGCGCCGAGTCCTTCGACGAAGACGATTACCGGCGCATGGTGGACGCGGGTCTGACGTTCTCCGTGCTCTGGCAGGAGACCTACGACCGCGCGCGCTACGGTGAACTCCACGCGGCGGGTACCAAGAAGGCCAGCTTCGAGTACCGGCTGGACGCTTACGAGCGAATGCTCGCGGGCGGCATTCGGGAAGTCGGCATCGGCGTGTTGTCGGGGCTGGCGGACTGGCGGCGCGACTGGGCCATGCTGCTGCGGCACCAGGAATATCTGCACAAGCGGCACGGGGTGCTCGCCGGCATCATCGGTACGCCGCGCCTGAAACCCGCGCCCGGCGCCTCGCTCAACGAGACTCCGTTCATCCCCACGCAAGATGAATACCTGTTCGCATTGGCCGTACAGCAGGTGTTCTCTCCGCTCGCGTTGCCATTCGTGAGCACGCGCGAGGACTGGGACGTCTGCGTCGAGATGGCGCGCGGCGGGGGCTGCCTGTTCACGTTCAACTGCTCGACCATCCCGGGTGGCTACTCGCTCGGGCACCGTGGCGCGCAGTTCCAGACGCGCTCCTACGATTCCACGGTCTACGCGGAGAAACTGAGAGCCGAGCAGATATGGCCGGAATTCGATTGGACGTTCGATTCAGCGCGTGCGAATGAACCTGCCGCCGCAGCGCGCGGTGGGGTAGTCTGAAAAAAAGAGAGGAGCCTCGGATCGACAGCGACGCGTCCACCATCGAGCGGGGCACCTTATC
>CAZDIZ010000013.1:26914-53431 GCA_964505625.1 uncultured Solibacteraceae bacterium
GAGAGGAGCCTCGGATCGACAGCGACGCGTCCACCATCGAGCGGGGCACCTTATCCCTGCGCGCTAACTTCGCCGCCACGCTCGCCGGCAACGTGGCCTTCGCGGCCAGTCAATGGCTGATCCTGAGTCTGATAGCCAAACTCGGCGACAGCGCCATGTTGGGCCAGTATGCGCTGGCGGTGGCCGTGGTAACGCCCATCGCGATGTTCTCGCACCTGAACCTGAGGTCGGTTCTGGTGGGCGATGTCGAGCGGCAATATTCGTTCATCGAGTACTTCGCGGTGCGTGTTGCGACCACGCTGGTGGGCTTGGCGGCGGCGACCGTGACGGCGTTCGTTGCGGGCTACCGGGCGCCGGTTCCAGCCACCATCGCGGCGCTGAGCGTGGCGCTGGGCGCGGATCAGCTCAGCGATATCTACTACGGTCTGATGCAGCGCCGCGAACGAATGGACCGGATCGCACTTTCCATGGCGGCTCGCGGCCTTGTGTCGGCCACGGCGCTGGGCGTGACGCTCTGGCTCACGCGCAACCTGATGGCGGCGGTTGCGGCGTTGGCCGTGGCTCGCCTGGTGGTGCTGTTGCTCTACGACCGGCGCGCCGCCGCGGAGGAAACCCTGGTGGCGGGCGTGCGTTCGAGCGGCTGCATTGAGATTCTGCGCCGGGCCGTGCCACTAGGTTTGGTGCTGATGCTGGTCTCGCTCACCGTGAACCTGCCGCGCTACGCGATTGAGCGCCGCTTCGGTGTGGCGGAACTCGGAGCGTTCGCGGCAGTGGCGTCGTTTCTCACCATCGGATCAACGGCGGCCAACGCGCTGGGCCAATCCGCCATGCCGCGTTTGGCGCGCTACCATGGCGCTAAGGACGGGCGGCGGTTCCGGGCGTTGACGTGGAAGTTGCTGGGCGTGGCGGGCGCGCTTGGCGTGTGCGGCGTGGCGGCGGCGCTGTTGTTGGGCGCCTGGGTGCTGACGCTGGTCTACCGGCCCGCTTACGCCGGCTACTCGGGCTTGCTGGTGTGGACCATGTGCGCGGGTGTTGCGAGCTACGTTGCCATCATGCTGGGCTACGTCATCACCAGTGCGCGTGTTTACACGGTGCAGGCGCCTTTGCTCGGTTTGGTGGCGGCCACATCGGCGATTGGTGGCTGGCTGTTGGTGCCGTCGTTGGGCCTGCACGGCGCGGTGGTGGCGCTCGCTTTGGCCTGGACGGTACAGATAGCCGGTGAGTTGCTGATCCTGCGCCGCGCGCTTGCGGCGATGGAGGCAGCCGCGTGAACCGTTCCGCCGTGGTTGCCCTCGACCGCCTGGCCTGGGTGCTCATCTGCGCACTGGCGTTTTCGCTGCCGCTCGAGAAGGCCGTCCTGCTTTCAGGCATCGGGACCATGTCCCGTCTGATCGGCGCGCTAGGGTTCCTGGCGGCGGTGGCCGCGGTGTTTGCGCGGCGGCGGATACGAGGGATCAACCTGGGGATCGTGCTCGCGGCGTGCTTTGTGCTATGGAGCGGGCTGACCTGTTTCTGGAGTATCTCTCCATGGCTTAGCTGTAAGCGTTTTATTACACTTACGCAGTTATTGTTGATGCTTTGGATGATGTGGGAATTCTGCCGTTCTGAGCTCCGGCAACAGTGGCTGATGCGTTCCTACGTTTACGGCGCCGCGGTTTCTTCCGTGTTCACGATGGTCCGCTACGCGCTCGACCATCAGACCTACTATCGCCGCTATGCCACCGCCGGTTTCGATCCGAACGACCTTGGATTGACGCTGGCGCTGGCGCTTCCCATGACGCTCTATCTGGCTGCGCGCACCCGTCGCCGCTCGCGATGGACGCTCTGGAGTTCGGGCTTCCTGCTGATCGCGGCGATTCTGCTGACCGCGTCGCGCATGGCGTTGGTGGTGGCGGCGCTGAGTTTTCTTTACGCGGTACTGACGTGGCGTGAGGCAACGTTTGAGCGTCGCGTGTTCAGCGTGGCGATGCTGGCGGCGTTGCTGGGTGGCGCAGTGTGGCTGGCGCCAACGGCCGCGCGAGAACGGCTAAGCACGTTGCACAGCGAGCTTACGCGTGGGACCCTGCACAACCGTACGCAGATCTGGAAGGCTGGTGTGAAGGCGTTCCGGCGGCATCCGTTGCGCGGCAGCGGCGCGGGCGCTTACCCGGCGGCGGTGTATCCGTGGCTGGGACGCCCCGGCATTCCGGGACACGAATACGTGGCGCACAACACCTTCCTTTCGGTGGCAGTGGAAACCGGTGCGGTGGGCGCGGCGTTGTGCGGATTGCTTGCGGCCGTGCTCGCGGCGTGCGTCTGGATGATGCGGGCCGGCGAGCGCGCGCTGTGGTTGACCACCATGCTGGTTTGGGCCGCTGGAGTCTTCACGCTCACCTGGGAACATCGCAAGCCTACCTGGATGCTGCTTGCGCTGATTCTTGCGGCGTGGGCGCAAGCTTTCAGCGTTGAGCGGGAGGAGCGGACATGATCCGCGTCCTGGAAGTGCTGGCCAGTTTACGTCGCGCGGGAGCCGAACGTGTGGCTGTTTCGCTTGCTCGCGGCTTGGACCAAACGCGTTTCGAATGCGGGGTGGTTTCGCTTTACGACGCCTTTTCCGGAGGCCTCGAATCGGATCTTGCCGCGCGCGGCATTCAGGTGTGGCACCTCGGCAAGCGCCGCGGTTTCGATCCGCGCATGTGGCATCGCCTGGTACGCGTGATAGCGTCATTCGGGCCGGATATCATTCATACGCACTCCTACGTGTTGCGATACGTGCTGCCGGCGCACCTGGCGACGTGGCGCGGCAAGGTGGTGCACAGCGTCCACAACGTGGCCGAGCGCGAAGTGGACTACGTGGGGCGGTGGGTGCACCACGCCGCATTCCGGCTGGGCGTGAAGCCGGTGGCGATTTCCGGCGAAGTAGCGCGGTCGTTCCGCGCGCTCTACGGCCGTGAACCGGCGGCGATCATCTACAACGGCACGAGGGTAGAGAAAGGGTTTCGAGCGGGTGCGCGCGAGTCGTGGCGGCGCGTGCACGGGTTTGGTCCGGACGACCTGTTGATCGTTTCGCTGGCGCGCTTCGAGGCGCAGAAGAACCCAGTCGGACTCATCACCGCGTTCGCACGCGCGCTGCCCCGCCTGCCTTCCAGCTATCTGGTAATGGCGGGCGAAGGATCGCTTGCCGGAGAATGCCGTGCGGCGGCGGCGCGGTTGGGCGTTTCCGATCGTGTGTATTTCCCCGGATTGTGCCGCGACGTCGCGGAGTTGCTTTCCGCCTGCGATCTGTTTGCGTTGGCATCGGACTGGGAAGGTGTGCCGGTGGCGGTCATCGAAGCCATGGCGGCGCGACTGCCTGTAGTAGCCACCGCCGTCGGCGGTGTGCCCGAACTGATTGAGACGGGCGTCAGCGGCCTGCTGGTCAAGCCAGGGGATCCTGACGCGCTGGCGTGGGCGTTTGCCGATCTGGCGTGCGATCCGGAACGGCGGCGACAGATGGGCGATGAGGCCATGCGGCGCGCGTTGCGATTCGATTCCGGCGCCATGATCGAATCCTACGCGCGGCTGTTCGAGCAACTGTGCGGAGGCGTGCAATGAAGCCGCGTATCGCGCTGGTATCGACCAGTCTGGATCGCGGAGGCGCTGAAACCCAGGTGGTTGCCTTGGCCTTGGAGTTGGCGCGGCGCGGCTACCGCGTTGCGGTGGTTTCGCTCATTGCTCCCAGCGCGTTCACCGTCGAGTTGCGCGAGGCGGGCGTGGAGGTGTTTTCGCTCTACATGCACCCTGGTATGCCCGACCCGCGCGGCGCCTTCCGGTTTCTCCGGTTTCTGGTCCGGTTCCGTCCTGCTGTTTTGCACAGCCACATGTTCCACGCGAACTTGCTGGTGCGGTTGGCCGTGTTGCTGGCGCCGGTGCCGGTGGTCATTTCGACATTGCACAGTGTGTCGGAGAGTGGGCGGCGCCGGTCGGACACGCGCTGGCGCGACCTTGCTTACCGTTGGACGGACCCGCTCGCCGATCGCGTGGTGGCAGTGTGCGAAGCCGTGGCCCGGCGCCACTCGAGCTGCCGCGCGGTGAGCGCCGCGAAGCTGCGTGTGATTCCGAACTGCGTGGACCGCGCGTTGTTTCGCCCTGACGCCGCGCGCCGCGCAGCCATGCGGGACGCGTTGGGCGTCGGGCCGGCGTTTGTGTGGCTGGCCGTCGGGCGTCTGATGTGGAAGAAGGACTACCAGACCATGCTCCGGGCTTTCGCCATGCAGCGCGCAAGCATCCTGCTAGTGGCCGGAAGCGGACCGCAGGAAGAACCGCTCCGTGATTTGGCGGTTGAGTTGGGCGTGGACGTTCGCTGGCTGGGCGCGTGCGAGGACGTTGCGGCGCTGATGAATGCCGCCGATGGGTTGGTGCTTTCCTCGGTTATTGAAGGCTTGCCGGTGGTCTTGCTGGAGGCGGCGGCCAGCGGGCTCATCGCCGTTTCAACCGATGCCGGAGGCGCGCGCGAGGCGATCGTCGAAGGCGATACCGGCTACGTTGTCCCGGCGGGCGATGTCGAGGCGCTGGCCAATGCCATGTCGCTGGTTGAATCGCTCGATTCGTCCGAGCGCGAACGGATGTCCAAGTCCGCGCGCGAGCACGCCGCGTCGCGGTTCGCCGTGGATGTGACTGTCACGGAATGGGAACGCTGTTATCACGAACTGCTGGAAGCGGCCCGGAGCGCGCGAGGCTGAAGCCCCATGGACGTAACCAATCGCTTCGTGCTCGACTTCGCGCGCCAATTCCGAGGCGCGGCGATGCTCGACTTTGGCTGCGGGGCGGGGCAGTTGGTGGAAGCGGCGCGGGCCGAGGGCCTGGACATGCGCGGGACGGACATTTACTATGCCGGTTCGGCCACGCGCACCGAAGCCGTCCGCCGAGGGCTACTCGGCACGCACATTCTCGAAGCCGCGGAGAACTCCCTTCCGTTCGCCGATGCAAGCTTCGATCTGGTGGTGAACAATCAAGTCATGGAGCACGTGGCCGATCTGGACCGGACGCTTGCTGAGATTCACCGCGTGCTGCGGCCTCAAGGCACGTTGCTCAGCATCTTCCCGTCGCGTGACGTTTGGCGCGAGGGCCACATCGGCATCCCGTTTTCGCACTGGTTCGCGCGCGGCTCGCGGGCGCGGTTCTACTACACCTGGCTGTTGCGCACGCTCGGCGCCGGTACCTGGAAGCAGGAGGCGCCCACCTGCCGCCAGTGGGCGCTGGACAAGCTCGCTTGGATCGATCAGTACACGCACTACCGTTCACGTACCGAGGTCTTTGCTGCCTTCAACAAGTACTTCAAGAATGAGTTCCACGAGCCTGATTACATTCGCTTTCGCCTGTGCGATCGAAGCTGGCGCGCGCCGCTGGCGCGACTGCTGGATTTGCCGCTCGCAACAACGGTGGCGCGAGCTGTTTTTCGGAAACTGGCTTTCTTCGTGATCGTGAGCCGGAGGCGCGAAGCGTGAGAATCGCCTACGTCATCACGCGCGCTGACTCGGTGGGCGGCGCCAGCATCCATGTACGCGACCTGGCGCGGGAGATGATCGCGCGCGGTCATCAGGCGATGGTGTTTCTGGGCGGCTCGGGACCGGTGAGCGAGCAACTGGGCGCAGCGGGCATCCCGTTCCACTCGCTCGAGCACATGAAGCGGTCCGTGCATCCGCTGCACGATTGGAGTGCCTATCGCGAACTGAGCCGGGCGTTGGCCGGGTTCCGGCCCGACATCGTGTCAACGCACACGGCCAAAGCCGGCTGGATTGGGCGCGCGGCGTGCGCAAGGCTCGGGGTGCCGGTGTTGTATACCCCGCACGGTTGGCCCGCGGGCGATCGTTTTCCTCCGTGGCAGGCGCGCATCTTCGCCACGGCCGAGCGTGTGGTGTCGCGATGGACCAGCACCGTCATTTGCGTGTGCGAGTACGAACGGCGTCTGGCCATCTCGAAACATCTTGTGGCGCCGGAGCGGCTCCGCGTGATACACAACGGCGTTCGCGACGTCTCTCCAGAACTGCGCGCGCGCTTCGGCGGCAGGCCTGTGCGCATTGTGTCGGTCGCGCGTTTCGAGTCTCCGAAGGATCACGCGACGCTCATCGACGCGCTGGCTCGCGTGCGCGAGCTTGATTGGCGGCTGGAACTGGTGGGCGATGGACCATTGGAAGCCGCTATCCACAAGCGCGCGCGAAAAGCGGGCATCGCGGACCGCGTTGAATTCGACGGCTATCGCGCCGATCCCGCGCCGTCGCTGGCGCGCGCGCAGATCTTCGTGCTCAGTTCGCGCTCGGAAGCGTTTCCGCGCAGCGTGCTGGAAGCCATGCGCGCCGGTCTGGCCGTGGTCGCTTCCGATGTTGGCGGCACCGGCGAGGCGTTGGATAATGGAGTTAGCGGGATCCTGGTTCCACGCGGCGATCCCGAAACGCTGGCGAAGGCGCTCGGAGGGCTGATCGAGGATGCGGACCGGCGTAGACGGCTGGGAACGGCAGCTCGTCTCGCGTATGAAGCCCGGTTCCGGCTGGACGCGATGGTTGGGCGTACGGTCGAGATCTACGAATCCGTTTTGCGAAATGCCGCCAGGTGAACAGCAAGCCAGCTCCGGTGAGAAACCGGCCGAGACGATTCGTTTCGCCTCGGCCGAGCCCGAACTGTTTCCCGAACTGACCGCCGTCACCGGACTGCTGCTGCCCGACCCGCAGCGCATCAAGCGCATCTTCGACATTCTGTTCACGCTGGCGCTGGCGCTGGCCGCGCTGCCGTTAGGCGCGCTGATCGCGTTGGCCATCGTGCTCGACAGCCGCGGCGGCGTCTTGTTCGCGCACACACGCGTCGGCAAGGGCGGAAAGCCGTTCCGCATCTGGAAATTCCGCTCCATGATTGCCGGTAGTGACGAAGTGCTGGCTCGCTATCTGGAACGCAACCCGGCGCTGGTCGAGGAATGGAAGCTCACGCACAAGCTGAAAGACGATCCGCGTGTCACGCGCGTCGGCCGTCTGCTGCGCAAGACCAGCCTGGACGAGCTGCCGCAAGTCTGGAACGTGCTGCGCGGTGATATGAGCATGGTGGGGCCGCGGCCCATCGTGAGCGAAGAAAGCGCCAAGTACGGTCCGGCGTTCGCGCTCTACACGCAGGTGCGGCCCGGCCTGACGGGGCTCTGGCAGGTCTCCGGCCGCAACGACACCAACTACAAACGCCGCGTATCGCTGGATTGCCAGTACATACGCAACTGGTCGCTGTGGCTGGACGCGAAAATCCTGCTCAAAACCGTACGCGTCGTGCTGGGCGGACGCGGCGCCTACTGAGGACCATTCTCAATCGGGTCCGCGATACCGTTGTTGTTCTCGTCGGGGAAGTCCGCCACGAAAACTTGCAGGAAGTCGCGGTCGCTGAAGTCGCGCACCAGAGTTCCCGCCGCGTTGCGAAGCGGAATGCGCCGGTTGTAGGCGATCTGCTTGCCGCTGTTGGACCACACCGGCGCTTCGACGCCAGAAAGCGGCCCGCCGCGCGGCGCCAGCACGTACGAAACGCCGAAGAACGGTCCCGGCTTCACGCAAACCGCGGTCAGCCCGTTGTCGCCGACCACCGAGATGGTGTTGTCCGACGGATGCCAGCGCAGTCCGGCTTTCGCTCCCATGCGGAATTGGGTGACCTGCACGGGGCGCAGTTCCGGGTTCGAATCTTTGTCCGAACCGTGGGCGTCGATGAGAAACACCTGGCTCACGCCGCGCTCGTCTTTAGCGAAGTAGGCGATGCGCTTGCCGTCGCGCGAACCGCGCGCGATACCGGAAGCGAAGCTGTGCGTGAGCCGACGCACGGTGACGCCTTTGGGCGGAGCCATGTAGCGCATGCGCGAGCCGGAGTACGACGTCGTGATGTCGACGTTTTCGGGGATGTCCACCACAAACAGCGAGTTCGTGTAGCTGCCGTCGGCTTCCTTCACCTTGCCGATGAACGCGCGCATCAGACCTTTTGCGCCCACCCAGGAATCGAAGCCCGCGAATTCGAGTTCGCCCGGCTTGGCCTTGCCCATGGGCGCGATGGGAACCAGAACAGACATCCAGTGCGTAACGCCGGCGGGCGCCTTGGGGCTGGCCATCATCATGCCGACGGTGCGGCCGTAATCGGTGAGGATGTGATCGTCGTAAGTGAAGCCAATGCGCTTACCGTCGAGCGAGTATTCATGACGGTGCGTGCCGCCGCGATGCGCGCCCGGCGCCGTGGGCTCGTTCGTTACGTCGCGTAGATCCAGGAACCGCGCCGCGCCGCCTGATGCCGAAACCACCGCGCCGCGCCGGTTGGTTTTGCCGTAGAAGCCGATCTTGGGCGTCTCGCTCACCAGCGGGCCGTGGATGAAAATGATCTCGTCGGCCACCGGATTATACGACGCCGCGATCACGCCGGGAGCCGCATCCACCGGTCCCAGAATGATGGGCTTGGGCTCATAGACGATGCTCTCCTTGCCGGTGGCGATCTCCACCTTCATGATGCTGGTGGAGCAGCCGTTGCCGGCGCCGCGCGTTTCGCGCGTGTCGTAGCAGAGATAACGGTCGTCGTGCGAGTAGTTATCGTTATTGTCCAGCGTGTGGTTGAGCGGTGTGTTGGTGATCTGTCGCTCGGCCGCGAAGACCGACGCGGCAAGAAAAAGTCCAGCCAGAACGATTGCGGTGCGCTTCATCTTGAGTCCAATGTATCACCGCGCGCCCTGCATAACGAGTCGCATTGACCTGCGGTGCGCGCACGAACTACCCTAGTCCATTCGATATGTTCTCGCTTGCCACGCTGCTCCGGCCCGCTGTGCACATCGCACGCCGTCCTGACTCGGAGGTCGCGCACCTCTATCCCCGCTACCGATGGCGGATTCTCGAATCCACATTCATCGGTTATGCGGTGTTCTACTTCGTGCGCAACAACCTTCCTGTTGTTTCGAAGGAAATGGGCGCGGCGCTCGGCTACTCTAAGGGCCAGATCGGCGACATCCTGGCGCTCACCGCCATCGCGTATGGGTTGGGCAAGTTCCTGCTCGGCGCGTGGTCGGATCGCAGCAACCCGCGCTACTTCATGGCCGGCGGGTTGTTGCTCACCGCGTTCTGTAACTTCGCGTTCGGCTCGGCGTCGAACTACGCCTCGCACCTGGCGCTGTGGACGCTAAACGGTTTTGTGCAGGGCATGGGATGGGGACCTTGCGGGCGTTCTCTGGGGCATTGGTACAGCGTGCGTGAGCGCGGTACGGTGTTCGCGTTCTGGAACATCGCGCACAACGTGGGCGGCGGGTTGACGGGTCTGATCGCGGCCTACTCAACGGCGTGGCTCGGATGGCGCAACGCGTTTTTCGTGCCGGGCATTCTCGCCGTGTTGTGCGCCGTCTATCTCGTGTGGCGTTTGCGTGATACGCCGCAGTCGGTGGGGCTGCCGCCGATCGAAGAGTACAAAAATGACTATCCGGCTGGCGCCGCCGCCGATCACGAGCGCGAACTCGGTACGCGCGATCTGTTCGTCAACTACATCCTGCGCAACAAATACCTGTGGCTGTTCGCGGCGGCGAATTTCTTCGTCTACATCGCGCGCTACAGCATGCTCGACTGGGGGCCGACCTACCTGAAGGAAGTCAAACACGCGTCGCTCACCGGCGGCGGCTTCAGCACGGCGGTGTTCGAATTCGCCGGCATCGGCAGCACCATTCTGATGGGTTGGCTGTCCGACAAGGTCGGCGGACGCCGGGGCATGGTCAGCATGCTCTGCATGATTCCGGTTTTCGCGGCGTTCGCCGGCATCATGTACACGCCGCCGGGCATGTTTTGGCTGGATCTGACGCTATTTGCCGTGATCGGCTTCTTCGTCTATCCGCCGGTGATGTTGTTGGGCGTGACGGGCCTGGATTTCACTTCGAAGAAAGCCGTCGGCGCGGCGGCCGGCTTCATCGGCCTGTTCGGATACCTGGGTCGCACGGTGCAGGGCAAGGGCCTGGGCTGGATCGCCGAACACTACGGCTGGACACCCGCATTCCACGCGATTCTGGCTTGTTCGCTCGCGTCGATCCTGCTGCTCGCGCTGACCTGGCGCTTGCGCCCGATCGATGCGGTGAAGCGTTAAGGCACGTCGATCAGGCGCACGCGATCTTTGTAGCGTCCCAGAGCGGCGCGCAGCACCCTATCGCTCTCGTCGCCGGCGTTGGCGCTGGGAAGTACCGCGGGTTTTTCTCCACGCCCAATCAGTTCTTCCATGGCTGTGAGCAGAATGGCATTCATGATGGCGGCGCAGGCCACGGTCGAACTGGCGCCCACGGGATAGTCCAGCCCGGGCAAAGTCATCAGCGCATCGCCGGGAGGAACCGAATTGTCCACCGCCACGTCGGCCAGTTCGAACAGGCGTTTTCCCAATGGATGCCGCGCCGCCGATGCGCGCGACTGTTCGAGGTTCGTAATGGCGATGACGCTCACCCCGCGCGTTTTCATCTCGATGGCCATCTCGATGGGCACCGCGTTGCGGCCGGAATTGGAAATGATGATGGCGGCGTCTCCCGCGCGCACATCTTCTCTTTCCAGGACCGCTCGCGCATAGCCGGATTCCCTTTCGGCGTCCGTGCTCTCGAGTGCTCCTTTCAAAAACAGCAGCCGCTCATCGAGAATCGGATTCACCGCCGCCAATCCGCCGGCGCGATAGAAGGCCTCCTCGGCGATCATGTGCGAGTGGCCCGTGCCGAAAGTATGAATCACGCCGCCCGCCGACAGCGCGCGCGCGGCAAGCTCTCCGGCGGCCGCGATCTGGGTAGCCTGCCGGGTGGCGATTCCCGCCAATATGTTCTCAAGCTGATGAATGTAATCTGTGGCGATCACTATTACCGTTCTCCTTCGAAAGCTACCTGTGGATTCCATCCTAGCTGAGCGCAGCCCAGCATGTACGCACCCATCACCGGTTCGAAGCGCGGCGCGCGCACGCGCAACCCGGGAATCTCGCGCTCCAGCACGAGCCGGAAACGCTCCCGCACGAACGCGCAACGCTCCAGCACCGCGCCGTGGTAGGAGATCAGGCTCGTGCGCGCGTCCAGGCCCAGTCCGCGCCAGGCCGTGGCCGCGCCGCGTGCGAGAGCCTCCCCGGCGTGAGCGAGAATCGAACGCGCAACCGCGTCACCGCTTTCTCCAACCTGGCACACCACGGGGCAGAGCGCGGCAATGTTCTGTTGATCCAGACCACGCCCGTAAATCTTGGCGATGGATTGCCGGAAACTGTCGATGCCCAATGCCGCGGTCAGCGCCGTCAGCAGCGTGGTCGCCTTGCCGGTTCCGTCATAGGCGCGCCCGGCGGCCTGCAGCGCCTGTCGGGCGATCCAATGCGCGCTGCCTTCGTCACCGAACGCCGGTCCCCAGCCGCCAACCTTCAGCCGATTGCCTTGCGCGTCAATACCGAGAAACGAGGCCCCGGTCCCGGCCAGCGCGACCACGCCCGTCGCGCCAGCCAAGGCCCCTTGATGCGCGATTACCATATCGCCGTTCACGACCGCTTTCGAAAAACCGATTTCGGAAAGGATGCCGGCCGCTTCCTCCGCACCCTTGCCGTCGTAGTCGACTCCCGCCAGGCCGGCTGACACCGCGATCACGGACACGTGATCGGCGCCGGCCGCCTGCAAGGCGCTCATAGCGGCTTCATGCAATGAGCGCGCGACCACCTCGCGCCCCGCCTGCAGATGGTTCGACGGCCCGCCCTGACCTTCACCCACACGCACGCCCCGGCGATCCATGGCCAGGCAACGCGTTCGCGTGCCACCGCCGTCGATCGCCAACAGGATCTCCATCTTCATTCTCCGGACAGTGTCCAGTGCTTGCTGAAGAATCCGGCTTCCACGAACTTCGGCTTGTCGTCTTCCAGCGTGTGCCGGTCGAAGATAACGTAATCGGGCAGGTCGGTGAGCCGCAGGCGCGCGGCGGTGAGGTAACTGGCCTTTGTGAGTCCTCCGACGACCACAACGTAGCGCGACGTAATGAGGGGATTCGGCGCCACCATAACCACGCCGGCATCCTCGCCGCGAATTCGTTCACTGGTGAACTGGATGGGAAGCCGGGCGTGGATGCGCGCGATCAACTTATTGCTCGATGGCGTTCCGAACAGCGCCAGGTTGCGAGTCGCGATGTCGCGCGCCGTCACCTCGCTGTCCTTCTTCATGGGCGCGATGCCCCAAGCCCGCGCCATCCAATCGCGCGCCTGGGCCTCGGCGGCTGCCTTTTCGGGTCCGTCGCCGTAGACAAACAGGAACGGCGCGGTGAAGGCGTCGATCACCGGCCCATAGAGCGTCTCGGACTTAGCGAACCGGCTGCGTTTGGGCACACCCTCCGCGCGCAGCCACCCCTTGGTGGTGTGCCGGAATGCGAGGCGGCCCGTTGCCGGCAGTGGTCCTTGATATACGGCTTTCCCATCCACCGCAACCGTCACCGGACGCTTGTTATCCAACAACGCTTGCCGCGGCGTAAGTGTGAACCGCGCAATGTTCACGGTTTTCACAAGGAAGCGGTTCAGTTCAGGAGATTCCGCTTCGATCATCGCCATTTGATTATCCGTCGCCAGTTCGTCGATCGCCGCCCAGTATGACTTCCGGTAACGCAACGTCGCGGTTTTGAAGATCACCTTGCGCGGCGCCGTCGTGCGCCGGCTGTACTTCTGAAAATGCGCCGAGATGGACGGCTTGTCGACGCACTCGGTGCCGTAGGTCGCGCCGCGCGGCCCCCACCAGTGCCCCTTGTCCGGTTGTTCGTCGTAACTCACCGTGTATCCAAGCTGATTGAGCCGCGCGACCATGCTCCGGGGGTGCTCCACGGAAATGTCGTCGTCGAGCGCGCCGTGTACCGCGTGCGCGGGAACATGCAGCAGGTTCTCGGCGAGCGTGACCGGACTCCAGTCCTCGTATAGCCGCGTCTGGTAGCGCGGGTCGAACTTGCCCGGTCGATAGAGATGATAGTCCGTGTATCCGGCCTGCGGCGAGATGGACGCCCAACGATCCGGATGACGGCACGCCAACAGCCACGTTCCGTAACCGCCCATCGAATGACCGGACAGATACACGCGATCCGGATCGAACGGAAAATCGCGCGCAAACGAGTCGAGCGCCTCATCCAGATCCACTTCGCCGATGTCGCGGTAGCGGTTGTTGCCACGGTCGTGTGGAGCCATGTGAATGGCCCAGGATTTCGGTTCGTACGAAATCATGTTCTGGCCCCAACCGGTCACGTGCGCGCCGTGTAATTCGATAATCAGCGGGTAGCGCCGCGTGGGTTGGTAGTCGGTCGGCAACAACACGGAATAGGGCTGAACGGAACCATCCACGCGCGAACGGTAGGTGGTGACGAAATACTCGCCGCGCTTGCGCGGGAGTGGCGCGAGATCCAGCGCGACTTCTTCGCCGCCCGCGCGCACCAGGGCGCGCATGCGTGGCGTAGCGCCCCGCGCCGCGACGCGGAATGGAATGCGCCGAACCGCGCCGCTCGGAATGTCGACGGGTTCGGAAACCGTCGGCGGGAAGGTCCCGCCGCCGGCGACTTCGACGCGCGCCTTCAATGTGCGCGCGGCGGTGTTGGCCATTTCCACTTGTCCCCAGGCGTCTGTCCGTTGGCCTTCACGCAGATCCGGCACCATGGTCGCCGCGCGATTCACAAACAGCGCGCCACCGCCCGGGTGTTCGCGCCACTGGAATGCCCAGCTCTTGGGCCGTCCTTCAATTTTGAGCAGCAGATGATTGGTCCCGCGTTTGGCACGCACCACCAAGGTGTCGCGGTCGGATTCAACCTTACGCGACAGCCGGGATTCAAAAACGATCTCGCCGTTCCAACGGACCTGAACGTAACTGCCGCTACCCAGTGTGACGGCGAGCAGTCGCTCGGAGTCCGATTCGACGGCGCGATAGGCGTATGCCACCGACGGTCCATGGATGCTCCAGATTTTCTCGAGATCCACGCTCGCGTCCGCGTCGGACGCAACCATGCGCCACTCGTGCGTGGCATTGCAGGGGCGCGCCGAAGCCTCGCCACCCGATGCTTCCAGATAATCCCGAAACAGTGCATTCTCGCCGTTTGCCGGAAACGGTCCTCGCACCAACCACGATGAATTATCCGCCGCCAGACACACGGCCGCCGCGGCCATCAATCCGCATAACGTGAAGCGCATTTCAATCCTTGAATGATTCTTCCAGCACCGGCCACAGCTTCTGCATGGTCAGTCCCGCGGCGGAGAAGATCGCGATGCCGTCGGGCGTCGCACGCCGCGCGGCCTCGATGGCGCGAGCGAATTTCTCCGGCGGGTAGTTGCCCGGCGCTTCTTCCTTATATAAGTAAGCCGTTGCGATGCCGGCGTAGAGCCGCTTCTCGCCGCCGAGCCACTCGCGCTGCCGCACGGTGATTTCGGTAAGGTGCGTGAGATACGCTTCAAAGTCGCCGTGGAAATGGCTGCGGTAGCTCATGGGCATGAAGACATCCACCCACGGCGTCCAATCGTTCCACTTCTGCCCGATGTAGCGCGCGCTCTGAATGGGGTTCTTGAAGACGGCGGCCGAAATTTCGATCTTGGGATTGATGCGTTGCGCGCGCTTCCACGCATCGCGCACGAACCGGTTGGTTTGATCCACGCGATATTCGTAAAAGTAGTAAAGCATGTCGCGTGGTCCGCCGGCGAGCGAGCCGCCGTAATACAGAAAGTCGGCCTTCTCGCGGCGGTCCATTTGCGCCCATCCGGCGGGCACCATGTCGGGCGTGCCTTCCCAATTGGCTTCGACGCGAGGACGCATCATCTCCATGCGCTGGCGCTCGCGCGGCCCGGTCTCCCACTTGAGCAGCGCGTGACGCGGCATGTCCTCGATGCAGTAGTCGCAGAAGCAGTATGAGTCCGGAGCGATGTCTCCGGTGTAGCGCACGTAATCGTGATGAATGCCGTCCACCGGATAGTTAGCCGCGACCTCTTCGATCATGGGCAACAGCCATTGGTCGGTGTAGCCCGGTCGCCTCGCCGGACACATGGCCACATAGCCGTAACCCTGACCGCCTTCGCGCCTTTCGCTCAGCGTGGTCTTCGAGCCGGCGTCCAGTTGCGCCCATTCCGGGTGTTCGCGAAACGCCGCGCCCTGCTCGCCTTCGACGAAATCGCACAGCCACGCGTGAAACTGTATGCCCCTCGCATGCGCCTCGCGCGCGAGGTGCTCGATCAGATCGAAGTTCTCGTACCCCTTGGCGATGGCACGCGCGAAGCGTTTGCTCTTCCAGTAGATGGCGCCCGTGGTGTGCTTCACCAGCATGACGATGGTCGAAACATGGGCACGCCCGCACTGGTCCACGAGTCGCCGCACGGACTCGACCGTGTTGCCCGCATCGGATGGATGCGCCCACACCGCCAGCGGCTCACGGCGCCGGTTGGGCACCGCCGGGGCGGGTGAGAGCGTAGCCGCAAATGCCGCCGCGGCCTGTCTTCGAGTCAGTTTCATAGCGTGCTCCTTTCCTTGACTACCGGCATGATCGGCCCGGACATCGAACGAAAAACTCCTCGCCGCATCCAGCGCCGCACAAAGCAAGATCCAGACGCACACGCCACCGCCAACGCCATCGCGAAAACGCCCCAGTGCCTGCCGAGCGGGCTCACCACGGCCATGATGGCGGACGCGGCAAACACCACACCGAGCGCGCAATCGGCCAAGTCCCGGAATGTGTCCCGGCGAATCTGGAGGCGCTCTTCGCATGGCAAGCCTTCCAACACGGGCCCCCAGAAGCCCGGCGGTCGCGCGCGCCGGTGAAACTCGCGCAGCGTCTCGATGCGCTCCGGCCGGGTCAGCAACGTCACCACGACGATGACCACCGCGCCCAATCCGAACAGCAGTAGAAAGCCCTGCCAGAACGGATGCGCGCGTTCGTCTGAAAAACCCAGCGGAAACCAGACCACGTAGCTCAACGGCAGTCCGATAACCAGCGCCGCCGCCTCGCCGTATATGTTCAGCCGCCACCAGAAGAACCGCAGCCAGGAAAGAGGCAGCACGAACGCGAACACTACCGAGTTGATGAACAGGAACCAGGCGCGCATGCCCGCCACGAAGAAGTAGGCGACCACCAGCGACAACGCGAAGACCAGCAGTGAGCCCACACGGCCCGCCCAAACATAGTGACGCTCGCCGCGGTTCGGCTGGAGGAACGGACGATACAGATCGTTGACCAGGTACGACGCGCCCCAGTTCATCTCCGTGCTGATGGTGGCCATGTAAGCGGCGAACGTACCCGCCACCAGAAGCCCGCGCAGTCCTTGTGGCGCGAATGCGCGCACCAGGTGTGCCCACAGTTCACCCGGCTCGGTCACGGTGCCGGGCGCATACAGCGCCGCCGCCGCCATGCCTAGGAACAGGAACGGCACCACGCGCACAATCAACGTCAGCATGGTGTTGAAAAGCTGTCCCACCTGCGCATGAAATTCGTTGCGCGCGGCCATGAATCGCTGCGCCGTGAACCCTTCGCCACCGGTGGGAGAGGCCGCGAAGAACAAGCCCTGCACCACGAAAGCCGCCACCGTCAGCACATCCAGCCCCTCCGCCGGCGGCGTCACGCGGAAGAAGGCTTCGGCCGCCGGCCCGCGCGCGGCTTCGATGGAACCGTAAATGCCCGCCATGCCGCCCGCGTGCGCAAGCACGATCGGTACCAGCACGATGTTACCGGCCAGGAAGATGCCGAACTGAAACGCGTCCGTGTACGCCACTCCGTAGAGGCCCGACGTCATCGTGTAGATCGCCGCCACGGTCCCGGCCACCAGGATCAAATCGAGCGGCCGCCAGCCCAGAATCGGACCCAAGGCCGAACCCAGCCAGCCGGAGACATAACCCATCAAAAGTACAATGAAGCCGAAACTCATAAACGACGCGTAGACACCCCGGTAGACGTGCGCCACTCTGCCGCCGTAACGAATTCCCAATAACTCGGCGGAAGTGACCGTTCCCAGCCGCCGCCAGTACTTGGACCACAACACCGCGCCCAGCGGCATCCAGATTACGTAAGGTATCCACCACACGGCGTTGCCCAGCAAGCCGCCTTGATAGGTGAGCATGGTGACGGCCGGGGCTAGTCCCGCATCCGTGTAGGTGGCCACGGCCGACAGCGCGATGATCCACCACGGCAGGTCGCGTCCGGAAATGAAATAGTCCGCCATGCTGCGGCTCGCGCGGCGCATGAAGTACAACCCCACGCCGAGCATGGCCAGGAAGTAGGCGACCACGACAGCCCAATCGAGTGGTGTCATTGAAACAGATTTTCTACGAGTTGCTTGGCGCCCTCTACCAAAACGTCCTCGGCTTCCGGAGCACAAGGTGAAGAGATCACTTCATACCCGCCCGCCTGAAACGCCTCGCGGGTGGGAAGGTAGCCCACATATCCATTCGCCAAGCCGACCGGCAGGGTTTGGTGCGCGGCCTCTTGCTTGATGCGCAATCCGATTTCGACAAACGCTTCTCCGGGGATTCCGACCATCGCCGTCTCGCCCAGCCGCAGGCCTTGAATGTCGAGCGGAAGAAATCCGTTCGTATACTTGGCGACCTCACGCGCGAACGCCTGGGAGATGGAGGCATACAGCAGTTCCATCTTGGCGCGCCGAAGTTCCGGGTCCTCCTCGCCGCGCCCGTTCAAAGTCTGCAACCGGTCGCGGGCGGCACGGAGCGCCGCCTCCAGGTCGGGGTCGGGAGGATAGCGTTTCAGCGGAAGGTGGATGGTGTTTATCGCGGCGCCCAGCCGTGCGTCTCGCGCTTGAATGGCGGAGAGCCGTTCGATGGCGGCGCCGGCCAGCTTGTCGCCCAACGCTCGCGCGCGCGAAAAGGTGCGGCCGGGCGTCACGATGCCGATGGCGCTCAGTTCGGAAGAGTGGCCCATGCTGACATCACCTTGCGCGCCGTTGAAGAAGACGCCCATGCAGCCCTCACCGAGAGTGTACTCGATGCGCGCGACGGCGGCGGCCGGAAAATCGCCCGTGATGCTGAGATTATTGGGGCCGAGTACCGTCGGATGGCAGGCGTGGTTCAGGACCATCACCCGGGTCCGCCCGTGTTCGTCCTCGATCTTCAACAGGCCCACTTGGCGGTCCACGACGCCGCCGGAAGGATCCCGCCGGTTTACGCCGATGCCGCTGACCTGAGCCGTACCCGCGCCCAGCCGCGCCGGAATCCGGCGCTTCCATGCCTCCGCGGCCGCGTCCTCGATCGCCGTGGCCAGCATGTCCATGTAGGCGGGATCGACCTTCTCGCCGGGATTGAAAAACGTCTGCATGGTGACTGGGCCCGCGTGCGTGTGCGTGGCGCCAATCAGGACGTTGTTTCCGGCAATGCCCGTGCGCGCCGCGATCCGCGCCCGCCTCTGATGGACGAAATCCGCCGGTAGCGCCAGAACGTCCACGCTTACCAACGCCACCGCCGCGCCCGAATTTTCCAGCACTAGCGCGCGCGCGTGCAGGTCGTCGTGCACGCTGTTTGAAACGTTTTTGCGCGCGGCGAAACCAGTGAGCGGCGCTCCCACTTCCGGTGTGATGCGGGTCTTATGCCAGCCTGCTGTCAACAAGAGAATCTCCTTGGCGCCGCCGGCTGCCCCGTCGAGGCTGCTAGTAGCGCTTTTTCCTTACCGCTTCCGACGCCTTGCGTGCGTACTCCAGACACTTCTCTCCCAAACGCGTGGCCACTGCCACCGACAACACGTCGATCACGCACAGTTGCGCGATCCGCGATGTCAGCACCTCGCCGCCCAGCGGCGTCTCGGGCGAGCAGGTGAGCAAAACGATGTCGGAAACCTTGGTGATGGGCGATGGACTGAAATTCGTGATGGCGATGGTGGTGGCGCCGATCTTGTGCGCCGCACCCAGCACGTCGATGACGTCCCGCGTGCTGCCCGAATGCGAAATTCCCACCGCGACGTCTTCGGTGGTCAGCGCGCTGGCCGCCATCACTTGAACGTGACTGTCGGCGTAGGAATCCGCCATCAGCCCCAGGCGCGAGAATTTCAATTTGACATCCAGCGCGGTGAACGACGAATAGCCGACACCGTAAATGTCGACGCGGCGCGCGCGGGAGATGGCTAGCGCCGCTGCGTCCACCATCGCGGGGTTCAACACCCGGCGCGTATCCTCCACCGCCTTGGCGTTGGTGTTGAAAATCTTCTGCGCCAGGTCCTCGATGCTGTCCTGGAAGCTCACGTCTTCGTGAATGAAGCCAACCGGCTCGACCAGGTCCTGCGCCAGACGGAGCTTGAACTCCTGATATCCGTCGTAGCCCAGCGCCCGGCACAGACGGAAGACCGTCGATTCGCCGGCGCCCGCGTCGCGCGACAGTTCCGAGATGGACATGCGCACCACGCGCGCCGCGTTTTCCACCACGAACGAGGCCACCGCGCGTTCGGCTGGCTTGAGGCCCTGCATCGAGGTCTGGATGCGCGCCAGGCATCCGGCCTGGGCCGGCATGAACTGTGTGTTTCGAGGCATCTTCCAATTCTACGGGCACGGTCAAGGGGCCGCCCGGTCCGCCCGACGCGGACCGGGCCAAGCAGCGGCTAGAAGCCGAACCGTAGCGCAAACTGGATGATGCGTGGATTAAACAGGACGCCGTCGTCCTGTCCCGGCGAGTACAGCTTGCCGAAGTTGGCGTACCCATAGAAGTAGCCCGGGTACACCATCGAATAGAAGTGGCTGGAGAAGGCGTTGAAGAACTCCGCTCGGAATTGCAGGTTGACCCGCTCCTTGATGCGGTTGTTCTTCACCAGGGAGAAGTCGAAGGCCCGCTGGCCCGGCGTGCGGAGCGGATTCCGCGGCGAACTGCCGCCGGCGGTTCCCAGTACCGGCGTCGCGAACACCGACGCGTCGAACCAGCTGTAGTAAGTCTGGTTCCAACTGGAGGGAAGCGGATTGCCGGTCACGTCCGGGCGCAGCCCGGCGCCGTACGGCGAACCCGGATAGACGCCGGTTTGCATGCGGTCGCCGCAACCCAGGCAACTGACGTTGAACGGACTGCCGTCGGACAGCGTCAGAATACCGTTGGCCTGCCATCCGCCGGCAATGTAGTTGAGCAGGCCGCCCTTGTTCAGGAAGCCCTTGCCCTGGCCCATGGGGATTTCGTAGATCCAGTTCATCACCATGCGGCGGGTCTGGTCGAAGCTGGACACTCCGCGCTCGGCCGCCAGGTTGCGGCTGTCCTGCGGATACCAGTTGTAGGAACCCGAGTGCAGACTCTGCTCGGAACCCTGGTCGATGGCGCGGCTCCAGGTGAACACCCACAAGGCTTGCAGACCGCGCGAGAAACGCTTGTCCACCTTCACGGTCATGGCGTGATAAACCGACTGCGCAATGCTGGAATACTCGTTCGAGCTCGGACTGAAGTTGCGGTACGGCACGCGCTCCTGGTACGGGAAGCAGGTGATGCCGTAAGTCCCGGTGGGGCACTGCGACTGGTAGCGGTTGCTGTTGAGCGTGTTGCCCGTGGTGGGGGGCGGAGAGGCTTGGTTGAAGATCCACCGAATCGGCACGCGCAATCCATGGGAGCCTTGATACCCCAACTCCACCAGCAGCTTCTGCACCGGCTCGAACTGGAAGTTCATGCCCCATTGCTGTATGTACGGATTTTTGTTGTTGGGATTCTGGCCGCCCCCGCCGTAGCAGCGATCGTTCACCTGCGTGGTGGCGCCGGTGATCGGATCCTTCACGTACGTCGCCGGAGCCATGCAGTACGGTCCGGGGTACTTGGTCACGGAAATGTCGTACGGCGCCGGATAGAGGTTGCGGACATTCAACGGCGGCGCGCTTTCAAGCAGCGTCGGCGTGGGCGTGGCCGCGTCCGCCAGTAATTGGTTCTGGCTGTTGTTCAACGTCGGGTAGTAGGCCTGCCAGGAATCGTAGAAGATCCCATAGCCGGCGCGCACTACGAACTTGTTGTTGTTCGCGAACGGTCTCCAGGCGATTCCCACTCGAGGAGCCCAACTGCGGTAGTCCGTGTTGATGAGCGTGTCGGAAACACAGCAGGCCACGCCGATCGGATCGTTTACTTTCTTGGCGAAAGCTTCGTCGGCGTACAACTGCCGGCCACCCGGATAGTTGTGGTCGAAGATCGAGCCACCCTTGTACTTGTCTTTGTACGGCGTGTGCAACTCCCAGCGCACACCCAGGTTGACGGTCAACTGTGGCGTCACGCGGAAGTCGTCCTGGAAGTAGAACCCGGCGTCGACGTTACGCAGACGCGCGAACGACTGGTCGATGGCAGTGTGCCCTTCGCTGGTCGCATAACCCATCAGAAAGTCCGCGAACGCGTTGCCCGCCGTGGCCGAAGTGGGCGTGAGCGTGCCTTTGGGGTCTTTCGCCGAATAGGCCCCCGAGAACACCAACTGCCCGTTGCCCAGATAGCCGTTTTTGTTCATGTTGCGCGCCCGCCGCAACTCGCCACCCGCTTTGATGGTGTGACGGCCGCGCGTCAGCGTCAGGTTGTCCACATAGTGGAACACGTTCGAGATGTTGAAGAACGGCACCGATCCGCCGTTACCCAGTTGCGTGTACTGGCTGTTGGCCATGTTGATGACCGGCACGGCGTAGTACTCGCTGTTGTCGTTGAGGTTCTTCAGGCCCGCTTCCTTCCAGTAGTTGATGGAGCCGCCGGCGGTCTCGAACCCATTGTTGAAATACATGCGGTTGTAGCCGGCGCGCAATTCGTTGATGGTCCGCGGGCTGAAGATGTGCGCCCACTGCAAACCCACCATGCGCCCGCGCTGCACGCCTCTGCTGCCCGACAGAGGCATCACGTTCGGAGATACCGCGGTTTCATTTTGGTAGAGCATCTGGCCGAAAATCCGGTCCGAGGCCCCGATGTTGTGATCGCCTCGCACGCTGAACTGCGCCGCGTCGATGGGGTAGGAGAGCGAGCGTCCGTAGTTGTTGCAGGGCAGCCTGCAGGAAGTGATGTTGGCGGTCGGAAAGTACTTGAGCAGATACTGGCTTTGCGGGGCGAAGTAGGAAATGGGGATCTTGTTGCCGGAAAACGGCGTCTTGGTCACTGCCGGGCTGCCGCTTGGGTTCGTCACCGCGCTCAGCGGATCGTAGAGCGTGGTGGTCCAGTCCGTGAAATCCCCCTGACGCTGCTGCTCGGTGGGCACCTGCGCGTAGGACGTGCCTCCACTGCGCCGTTTGGATCCTTGATAACTGAAGAACCAGAATGTTTTGTCGCGGCCGTCGAGAAGCTTCGGCACCATCACCGGTCCACCGGCGGTGAAGCCGAATTGATTCTGCTTCAGAGGGCTCTTGACGTGCGAAAACGGATTCTTGGGTTGCAGG
Organism: uncultured Solibacteraceae bacterium; assembly: GCA_964505625.1. Classification (GTDB taxonomy): domain Bacteria; phylum Acidobacteriota; class Terriglobia; order Bryobacterales; family Bryobacteraceae; genus JAJFUV01. The sequence continues at coordinate 49,193 of CAZDIZ010000013.1, forward strand.
GCATCGTTGCGCATGTATTCCCATAACGTGCCGTGCAGGGCGTTGGTGCCGGACTTCAGCGCGATGTTCACCTGCGCGGCGCCCATGCCGAATTCGGCCGAGTACAGCGCGTTCTGCAGCTTGAACTCCTGAATCGCGTCGGGCGGCGGGATGTTGGAAGCCTGTTGGAACAACGCTTCGTTTGTGGAAACGCCGTCAATCAGGAACGCCGTCGAACTGGGACGCGCTCCGTTGACGCTCACGCTGCGGAAGTTGTCGTTTAGACCGTGGCGGCGGATGGTCGACGTGGCGGCAATGCCGCCGGTCAACTCGCCGACGCCCGCATTCAGGCGGATCAGGTTGGTGAAATCGCGGCCGTTAAGCGGTAGTTCGGTCACTTGGCGGTTCCCAATCACCTGGCCCAACGTGGTCGTGTCGGTCTGGACCATGTTGGCCACCGCCTCCACCTGCACCGCTTCAGCCAACTGGCCCAGTTGCAGGTTGATGTCCACGCGTACCGTCTGGTTAACTTCCACCAGGACGGGCGAAACGGCCATCTTCTTGAACCCGGACTTCTCGGCTTCCACTCGATACTGCCCTGGTATTAGCGAGGGGACGTAGTAGTTTCCGGTTGCATCGGTCCGAAAACGAGTATGTACGTTGGTTGCCAAGTTGGTCACAGTAATCTGCGTGTCCGGAGCCAGCGAGCCGCTGGGATCGCGAACGACGCCCACAATGGTGCCGCGGGAAGACTGTGCCAGAGCCTGGAAGGAAAGAAGGAGAGTGAGGATGGCGGCGAGCGACATCCTGAGACACAATCGCATTGTCATGAGGGAATACCTCCTGAAAGACTCCCCGAAGTCTTAGAGCCGAGGGGAAAGGGAAGGGGTGTGTATGGTGTAAGGTTCCACCGATACGTCATCAGAAGGAAATTTACTCTATTGACGGCGGCCTGTCAAGAGTATTCTTCCGGCCGCTCAGCGCTTGAGCCGGAACGTTACCGCAAACGTCTCCCCGCGCGCACCCGGAATCGAGAGCGTGCAGCCATCCGGAGATTCCCACCTCGTGAGTTTTCCGTCCCTTGTGACGCCGGCGATAGCCACGTCCCGGTCGTCCGCAGGGCAGACGCGCCGCGGGCGTTCGCTGTCGACTTTCACATAGAGCTTCGGAGCGGTCCGCTGAACGTAGAGATGCAGGTAGACGTAGTTGAGCAGGGCATGCTCCAGTTCGTGATACGACGTGTGCCAGGCGGAACTGGAGGCCTTGTGCCGGTCGCTTGGAGGTGTGCCGTCGGTGTTCACCGACGAATACAACCCGCCGAATTCGCGATCATTAAAATGCTCACGGAAAAACTCTTCCGACTTCACGAAGCGGTCCAAGTGCGCTTTCTGGCCGGTGAGGTGATACAGGTGCATCTCCAGGAACGATCCGTAGATCTGCACCCACCACCAGACCGTATTCGGGACAATGGCACGCGAAGGCTCACGGGCGTCGAACGAATCGAGCCAGGCGCCCGTCTTGGCGTCCCAGGCCGCGGCGATAAGGCGCTCGGAGAGCTTCAGCAGGGCGTCGTGGTAACGCGACTGCCCGGTCTGCTCGTGCAGTCGCGCCAGCGCCAGTGCGGCCGTGAGTTGCGCGCCGGTGGAGACTAGTTCGCGGTCGTCGCGGATGAACGGTGTGCGGCGCCACCGGCGATCGAACGTAGAGCGGAACCCATACAGCCAGCCCCCGCGATCCCGCATGCGTTCCAGCGAGATGTCCATCAACTGTTCGCTCCAGTTCCGTACCTGAGGGTCTCCGGTAGCCAGGTACAAGTTGAGCAGGAGCGAACCGGCATAGCCGTAGTGCGCGTGTTTGTTCTTGCCGAAGTCGGCCACCTTCAGGTCTTCGTTGAACGTCTGCGCGTAGCCGCCGTGCTCTTTGTCGAAGGCGCGCTCGCGTTGCAGATTCACGGATGCACGCACACGTTCGATGGCACGCTCATCGCCGGTGGCGAAGTAGTATGCGGTCAAGCCCACGTTAGTGTAAAGCTGCAGCGATACGCTTTTGGTGCGTTTGAGCGGACGTCCGTTCTCGGTGAGCAGATCGTACCAGCCGCTGTGCGCCTTGTCCCATGCGTGTTCGATAAGGTAATTGGCACCGTTCCGCGCCACCGCGAGGTAGCGCTCGTCGCCGGTCAGCATGTAAGCGGCGGAGAATCCGTAAACATGCCGGCTGATGAGCGCCGGAACCTTCTCCTTGGGGGCTACCGGCTTCCACTCCCGGTCCAGGTTCATATGGAAGCCCCCATGCGCTGGATCGGGAGCCGCGCGCAGCCAACCTTCGACCAACTTGACCGCGTCCGCACGCCAGGCGTCGGGGCTCGCGAGACTTGCCGCGAGCAAGGCAACCCCAAGAGGGAAAGTCATGTAGAGATCCTCATGGAAAAATACTCCATAGGGACACTTCCGGTCAACCAGAGGCGGTCTTCAGGCTTCGATCGTGGAAGAAAGTTCCAGCTAGAAGATGAAGTTGAAGCCGCCGCGGAAGGTTCGGGGTGTTTGAATCAGCAGCAGGCGCCGGCCGTTGGGCGTGGTCACCGGCAGGTAGCCTTGCGCCAGCATGTTGCGGAAGTCAGCCGTGGCTTCCCACTTTCCAGGTAGTCCCGGGAAGTTGGGGATGGGTTGCCGCAGCAGCAGGTTCAGCCCGATGTCCGGGTAGGTGTTCTGGGTGATCCAGAGATGGCCCGGCGTGAGCGCGCGATAATCCGTGAGGCGATAGCTAGCGGCGAGTTGTGTATGCGAGCTGGGTAGTTCGCCCGTGACGCGCGCGGCCACCCAGTGGCGCCGGCTGGAACGGATCATGGCGCGCAGGTCGTCGGGGCCGTCCTGTTGCATGGTGGACGACGCCGTGGTGAGCACGCCGCCGTTACCGTAACTGAGCTGCGCGTTCAGGTGCGGGTGAAACTCTTGCGTGAACGAAGCCGTATAGCCGATGCTCGAATAGCCGCCGATGTTGAAGATCGAACTGCGCGAGGCGAGGTCGGGCATCAAATCCCAACCCACGATCTCCTCCGGAGCGCTCATCATCAAGGCGCCGTTCGAAATCGCTTCACGATAGGCGCCCACACTGTAGCGGCGCGAACCGGCGGTCTTGTGATAGGCCAATTCAACGTTCTCGGCGCGCTGCACCTGCGGGCGGCCTCCGCGCAAGCTGACGCGCGGGAAGTAAGCGACCGCGGCCAAATCCTGCCGCATTTCGGCGTGCGTTCCCGAGGCGCGCGTGAACAGCTCGGCCGGCGGTACACCCGAGTGATAGGCTACCTCGATGCTGTCTCCCTCGCCGACCTTGTAACTGAGCCGTGCAAACGGACTCGCGTAGTTGATCCGGTCCAGATAAGTGACCGAATCGAGCGAGAAGCCGTATTCGAGCTTCATGACCTCGGTCAACTCGGCGCGGTCCATGAATGTGAGCGAGGCCGTGCGCAATGCGGGAGCCGCTTCGGTCTGGCCGCCGAACATCGCCTCCATCGAACGCATGGGCAGGAACACCTGTCGCATGGTCAGGGCGACTTCGGGAGCCGACCCGCCGATGTCGCGGCTGAAGGTGGTCCGGAAGCCGGTAGCGGGCATGCCGCTATGAGAAGCGTAGCCCAGGTTGCCGCTGAAGGTGAGCTGCGTCGAGCCGAGCAGGGAAGTCGCTACCGCGAACGCCGTGCCCATATCGGCCTGATTTCCGTAAACCGAAACCGCTCCGTTGTCGCCGGCCGACAGCGCGAATACGCCGCGCGTTTCCGAGAACAATGCGGCGTGGTGCTCCGCCGCGGGTTTCTTTTCGTTCCAGTTGTCCGGCAGCGCGCGCAGTACCGGCCTGGTAGCCGATGAGCTACGCAGCACCCACTTCCAGTCCTCGCTCATGATGGGCGATTCGGGTGAGGACGGATAGAGCAGCTCGATGGAACTGAAGACGCTTGCCAGATTGATGGCGAGAAAGCTACGCATGCCCGGCTGCAGGGCGATGCCGCGGCGGAAAGCGGGCAGGAAGCTCGCCAGTTTCACGCGTACCGAATAGACGTCGGGCACCAGAGACGCAAAACGGAAGTGCCCTTTTTCGTCGGTGATGACCTTGCGGATGAGGGCTTCGTTACGGTCGAACAGAAGCACGGTCGCACCCATCTGCGGCACGCCAGTGATGCCAGTGACTTTGCCTTCAATCTGGCCGTGCGTACGGGGAGCGGATGCGGCTAGGCCCAACGGGGCACAACACAACATCCCCGTCAAG
>CAZDIZ010000013.1:53531-57688 GCA_964505625.1 uncultured Solibacteraceae bacterium
GGCTTCTGCGACCGCTCGTCGGGACCGAAATTGTAGAGCTGGAGATAGATGCCCATCTTCTCGTTGCGGTCGAAGGCTTCGGAAACGCGCGGCCGGACTTTCGAAGTCGCGATCACAAATTGACCGGTGCCGATGCTGCGCGTGGGAACCTTTTCGATCATGTCGGCCAGGATGAGGCTGCTCATGCCTAGCTTCTCATCTTCGAAGCGCGGCACATTCAGCGCCATTTCGTAGTTGTTCATGTTGCCGCCTACCACGTCCTTGGCGACGATGTTCAGCCGGTACATGCCCGGAGCCAGCGGAACCGACTTGCCATAGAGCGAAACGCCCTGCGCGGCCTGCTGGAGCAGACCGGCGGCGGTTTCGGCTTCCACAACGTCTTCAAACACGTTCACCGGCCGGCGCGACATGGACGTGATGCGTCCGTAAATGTTCACAATGGCCTTGGCCACGGTGTCCTTCTGCTGGAATTGCAGATCCTTGCGGTCGAACTGAACGGCGATGTTGGTCAGGATGGTGGAGTTGGTCATGCGCACGAAGTCCACGCGGACGCGCATGGGAAGCAGATTGTAGGTGATCTTCGAACTCACCATGGCTTCCAGATCCTTGAACTTCACCACCGGAGGCTTCTGCAACTTGGCGAATTGCTCCAGGCGTTCGAACTGGTTCATGCGCTGCGGCAGCGGCTGCGTGCCGGTGCCCAGGCGCGTACCGTCGGTGCGGCTGAAGCGGTCGGCCTTGTCGGCCAGGCCCATCTGTTCCATCAGCGTGAGGCCGGCGTTCGGAACCATCATCAAGGCGTCCTTTTCCGACGGGTCCATGGTCATGCGATATTCGCCGGTCATGGTGGGGTCGACGAATTCGATGATGATGTCGGTGCCGATGCCCTCGATCCAGCGATAGCGCCACTTCTCGAACGGGTAAGTGGACGTCGTGCCGCCGCCTTCTTCATACGGGCGTTCGTAGCTGCCGCCGCTGGGGTGCGATTCGTTTTCGTCCGGCGGACCGTAGGTGATGTAGATGCGGCCGCGGTCGGTCTTCCAGCCGGGAATACCGGAAGCGAAGCGTTCGTTGGCGTAAGCGATACGGCGATAGTGCTCTTCCTTGAATTCGTTTTCAGCCGAATCCGGCGACGGGTCGCGGCGCAGCCAGAACTGCTCGATGAACTGCTCGCGCTCTTCGTCGGTGGAAAGGCGCTTGAAAGCCGCGCGCTCTTCGTCGGTGATGATGTAGGTGACGTCTTCGTTCAGCCACTTGCGGTATGGGGTCTCGAGTTCCTTGCGGAGCCGTTCTTCGCGCTTGCGCCGTTGGCGTTCCGACAGCGGTTTGGCCACGGTCTCGCGCTGCTCTTGGGAATCGGATTGCGTGGTCTGTGCGGCCGCCCTGTCCTCCGGCAGCAACAACAGCAGACCGGTTAGCGAACAACAGGCGAAAACAAAGTGTCTCTTCATACGCCTCGGAAGTGCTGGAAGCCTTTCTCTGCACCCTCAATTCTAGGTCCCGCCACCGAGGACCGTCAAGGCAGCCTGGGCCGGCGGGCAGCTTGCCAGAAAAAGGAGTCTGTCCCCTTTTCGGGTGTGTTAGACGCGGGAGCGGAGAGGTTAGGGTACACTGGACAAGAAGGCTCCGCAACTCTGTATGGCATTTCTCCCAAAATGTGAAGGATTTTGCCGGCGGTGGATTTCCAACACCCGTAAGGTGGTGTAACGTCTTGCTCTTCCCGGTTTTGTGAGACTGGCAGGATACGTGCATATGGGGCAAGCGGAATCGTGTAGTTAGATTACGCCCGCACGCCGGGATGGAGACATGAAAGACCTCAAGGTCCAGATTTCCAGCGCGCTCCTGGTCATTCTGACTGCGGCTGCCCTTGTCTCCGCCGGCATCAACCTCCAGCAACAGAGCCGTTTCCGCCTTCCCGAAGATGGCGTCACGTGGGTGGACCGCACGTCCGGGGTAGAAGCGTTCTACGTCGTTCCGGGCGGGCCGGGCGACAAGGCAGGCCTACGGACCGGCGACATCCTGCTACGGATCGGCGGATTGTCGATCGGCAACGCGCTGGACATCACCCGGATTCTGGTGGGCGTGGGGTCTTGGAACACCACCGAATACGCCATACGGCGCGCGGGTGTTGAGGTCAAGGCCAAGCTGATTGTGGGCGAGCGGCCGGAAGAGCCGACGCTCTACTATCAGTACCTGATCGGTTTCGCCTACCTGGCCATCGGCCTGTTTGTCTATTTCCGGCGGGACACGGCCGAAAAGGCGCAGCACTTCTATCTGCTGTGTCTGGTTTCATTCATCCTGTACACTTTCCACTACACCGGAAAGCTCAACGATTTCGACCGCGTGATCTATTGGGGCAACGTGGCGGCGGGACTGCTTGCGCCCACCATCTTCCTGCACTTTAGCCTGATCTTTCCGGAGCCGGTGCGGCTGCTGCGGCGGCGCGGGGTGGCGGGGCTGCTTTACATCCCGGCGCTCAGCCTGCTCGGACTGTACGTGGCTGTGGCTTCCGGGACGCTGCGGATCGGCATTTCGCCCATCGAGTTGAACTGGTTGCTGGACCGCATCTGGGTGCCGTTCCTCACTGCTGGATACCTGCTGGGTGCGCTGGCGTTGTCGGTACGCTACAGCCAGACCGAGGAACCCATCGTGCGCCACCAGTTGAAGTGGCTGCGCAACGGCGCGGTAGCGGGCGTGATTCCTTACACGGCTTTTTACGTGGTTCCGTACCTGCTGGGCGCGGTGCCGGGCACCGCGATGAAGCTGTCGGTGCTGTCGCTGGTATTCATTCCGCTGGCGTGGGCTTACGCCATCCTGCGTTACCGCTTGATGGACGTGGACATCATTTTCCAGCAGGGCTACGTCTACACGTTGGCCACGCTGTGCGTGTTGGGCGTGTTCTACGGTCTGATCTTCTCGCTCGGCAAGAGCGAGGAAGTCAGCCCGTCGGCGTTCGTCACGCTAGTGCTGATTGCCACCTTCGTCTTTCAGCCCATACGCAACTGGATACAAGAACAGCTCGACCGTTATTACTTCTACAAAGACCGTTACGATTACCGGCAGACATTGGGTGAGTTTGCGCGCGAACTGGGATCGGAGACCGATCTGGACGCCACGCTGACCGCGGTGGCGGACCGTTTGGCGCGCACGCTGTCGATTCCCGCGGTGGCCTTCTTCGTATACGACGAAGCCGCGGGCAGATTCCGTTTGCAGAAAGCCGTGGGGGTACGCGACCGTTCGGGGCGGTTGCTTGCCAACGGCGATGCGCTGGACCTGAGCTTCCTTGAAGAGAAGCACGAAGGACCGTATTTGTTCGTCGAGCGGACGCGGCACTTCCTCGACGTCAAATCGCGCGATTGGCCGCAGAGCGTTCGCCAGACCATCGCAGACCTGGACCTGACCTACTACGTGCCCTGCACTGTGCGCGGACGCACCATCGCCTATGTGGGCGCCAGCCGCACCGAAAAGGGCGACTTCCTTTCGAGCGACGACGTGGAGCTGCTGGTGGCGCTGGCCGGTTCAGTGGGCATCGCCATCGAAAATTCGCGGCTGTACCATTCGCTGGAGCGCAAGGTTCGCGAGTATGAGCGGCTGAAGGAATTCTCCGAAAACATCGTCGAATCGATCAGCGTCGGCATTCTGGCCGCCGATTTGGAAGACCGCGTCGAAAGCTGGAACACGCAGATGGAGCGGCTGACCGGCATTCCGCGCGAGGCCGCCGTGGGCCGCCGCTTGGACGAGCTGTTCCCCGCGGCGCTGGTCGAGCAGTTCGAGCGCGTCAAGGACGAAACCGGCATACACAACGTCTACAAGCACGCGGTGGATGCTTCGTCGTTGCCGGCGCGCGGTGAAGAGGCGGGCGAACTGGTGGTGAACATCGCCATTGCGCCGCTGGTTTCAAAAGACGGTGAGCGCATCGGAAGGCTGATCATCCTGGACGATGTCACCGAGCGCGACGAACTGGAACGCCGTCTGATGCAGGCCGACAAGATGAGTTCGATCGGGCTGCTGGCGGCGGGCGTGGCACACGAAGTGAATACGCCGCTGGCGGTGATTTCGACCTACGCGCAGATGCTCGCCAAGCAGATTTCCGGCGACGAGCAGAAGTCGCGGCTGCTGGACAAGATCGCCAAGCAGACTTTCCGCGCGAGCGAGAT
>CAZDIZ010000013.1:57788-59438 GCA_964505625.1 uncultured Solibacteraceae bacterium
AACGGCAGCGTGCGCGTGGAAGTGGCCGACAGCGGGCAGGGCATCGCGCCCGAACATCTGTCGCGAATCTACGATCCGTTCTTCACGACCAAGGCGTCGCGCAAAGGGACGGGCTTGGGCTTGGCGGTAACTTATGGCATCGTAAAGGAACACGGCGGTTCGATCGAAGTCGACAGCCGGCCTGGTGCCGGGACGCGCTTCGTGTTGGAGTTTCCCGCCGCTAGGAAGCCCGTGAATGCCTGAGCCAACAAGCGAAGAACGGATTGCGGTCTCCAAGGGCCGCATCCTGGTAGTTGACGACGAAGCCGATATCCGCGAGAGCCTGGAAGATCTGCTGCTCACCGAAGGCTATCAGATCGAGACCGCCTCGAACGCGGCCGAAGGTCTGCGCAAGCTGGAACGGCGCGGCTACGACCTGGTGCTGCTGGATTTGATGATGCCGGATCGCTCCGGCATGGAAGTGCTGGCCGACGTGCGCGAGCGCGATCCGGACACGCCCATCTTCCTGATCACCGCTTACGGTTCGATTGAAGTGGCGGTGAACGCGCTCAAAGCCGGCGCCAACGACTATTTCTCCAAGCCGTGGGACAACGAAAAGCTGCTGATCGAGATCGACCGCATGATCGGCAAGCGGCGCCTGGAGGAAGAGAACGTCCAACTCAAGCGCGCCCTGAAGCAGCGCTACAGTTTCCCGAACATCATCGGCAAAAGCGACCGCATGCTGCGCGTGCTGGATCTGGTGACGCAAGTAGCGCCGAGCCGCGCCAACATTCTGATCACCGGCGAAACGGGCACCGGCAAGGAACTGATCGCCAAAGCCATACACGCCAATTCGCCGCGCGCCGATCAACCGTTCGTCGCGGTGAACAGCGGATCGCTGCCGCTGGAGTTGCTCGAAAGCACGCTGTTCGGTCACGAGAAAGGATCGTTCACCGGCGCGGTGGCGCGCCAGCGCGGCTACTTCGAGATCGCCAACAACGGCACGATTTTCTTCGACGAGATCGGCACGGTGAGCCTGGACATACAGGCCAAGCTGCTGCGCGTGATGCAGGAGCGCGAGTTCATGCCGCTCGGCTCGGGCGAGACCGTGAAGGTGGACGTGCGGATTCTGGCGGCCACGAACTCCGATCTGCGCAAGCTGGTGGAAGAGGGCAAGTTCCGCGAGGACCTGTTCTACCGCATCAACGTCATCAACCTGTCGCTGCCGCCGCTGCGCGAGCGCAAGGAAGACATCCCGCCGCTGGTCGAGTATTTCTTCACGAAATACTGCCTGGAAAACGAGAAATTCCTGGACGCGAACCGGCGGTCGCAGTTGAAGTTCGAGCCCGACGCCATGTCGATCCTGATGGAGCACAACTGGCCGGGCAACGTGCGCGAACTGGAGAACGTGGTGGAACGCGCCGTGGTGCTCACGACGGAAGCGATCGTGCCCGCGGGCGTGCTGCCCGAGTTCCTGCTGCAAGCCAGTGGCATGCGCATACGCCGCGACTCAAGCGGCTACCTGCCGGCCGACGCGTCGCTGTTTGAAATCGTAGCGGATTTCGAGCGGCGCAAGATCGTCGAAGTGCTCGAATCCTCCAGTTGGAGCCAAACCGACGCCGCCGAAGCGCTACGAATCCCGCTCTCAACGCTCAACCAAAAAATCAAAAG
>CAZDIZ010000014.1:0-1092 GCA_964505625.1 uncultured Solibacteraceae bacterium
TGGCCGATGGCGGCCAGCAGCGTGTGCTTGGAGACCGGCTTACGCAGGTACGCCGTGCAACCAACCGTGGCGCCGATGCGCTTTTGAGTCGCGGTTTCTTCAGCCGACAGAACCACGATGGGCGTCCGGCCGTGACCGGCTTCGGTCTCCCAATCGCGCATGGCTCTGGTGGCGGTGTAACCGTCGACGATGGGCATGCGAATGTCCATGAACACGATGTCAAAGGGCTTGGCCTTGAACAGTTCAACGGCTTGCGCTCCATCGGCGGCGCGTGTTAACCGGTGTCCCTGATCGCGAAGGTAAGCTTCGATCAGGATGTAGCTGTCGTCGGAATCCTCGGCCACCAGCAGGTCCAGTGGGCGGACGTGCGCGGCGGTACTTGCCAGTTCAGGCACGGATTCCCCGGCCGGAAGCGTTCTCCGTCCGCATGCGCCGGTGAACGGAATGGCGATCCGCATCCCGCACGTCACACCGCCCGAAGCATTGACTGCGATCTTTCCACCCATCCGCTCCACCAACCGGCGGGCGATAGGCAGATCCAGACCGCTTTCGTCCAGTCCGGCTCGCGCCTTGGAAGCGCTGGGATCTCCGTCCGCGTCCTTGGCGCAGATTTCAAACTCCATGCTGGGGGCTCCCCCGTTCGGCATCGAGTACGCGCAGGAGAACCGCACCGCCCCGCGATGGGTCCCGCGGATAACGCTGTCGAGCAGGCGCACCAGCAGGTCTTCGATTCGTGTCTTGTCGCCTGAAACCCAGACGGGACCGTCGCCGCGCAGAGTGAAATCGAATTCGAGCCCTTTCTTGCGGGCTAGCGACTCCATCAATCCGGCCACCGCGGTGACCGCTTCGTGCAGGTCGAAGTCGATCTGTTCGATCTCCAGCGAGTCGGGATTAACGAGTTCGCCCACGTCCTCGACCGTGCGGAGTAGACTGTCGATGCTGCTGCGGCATACGTGCACATATTCACGCTGGCGCCGGCTCAGTGGATCTTCAGCGATCAGTTCCAGCATGCCCAATACCGAATGCGCGGTGTTGTGCGCGTCGGTGCTCAGTTTGGAAATCAGTTGTTCCATCGCGGTGTTTCCTTCCGTC
>CAZDIZ010000014.1:1192-2810 GCA_964505625.1 uncultured Solibacteraceae bacterium
TTGAGCACCACCGATACTTTGTCTTTGAGGTGCAACTGCTGCAGCGTGTCGGATTTTCGCTTGGCCATGTGCAGCCCGGCGACATCCGCCGTGCACACCAGGTAGATTTCCCGCGCGCGGCGCAAGGTTTCCAACTCGTGAGGTTCCATCGAACCGGCCAGATCCACGCAAGTGGCGTCGTAAAGCTTCTGAGCGCAACCGAGTACCGCCTTGTATTCGGCTTCCTCGGGATAGGTCAGCAGATCTTGAGGCGCCGATCCGAGTACATCTAGGTTTTGCCGGTGACAGACCAGCCCAGCCCAGACATCCTCGTCCAACGTTTGCGCAACGTTCAGCGCGTCCTGCACGCAGTGGCGTCCGTCGAGTTTCATCAGAAACGAGGTGATTCCCAGCCTCAGATCGAAATCCAACATCAGCGTCCGGCCGCCGAGCAGCCGCGCGGCGGTCCACGCGGTCTGGATCGCAATGGTGGTGGCGCCCGCACCGGGTTTGGCCGGCAAGAAAGCGTAGATGTGTCCGGTAGTGCTTCTGGAAGTGCCGATCTTCCTCAGAGCCCGCATGTAGGCTCCCGATACTTCGCCCGGATGAGCGGGGTCGGAAACCACCTCGCGAATTCCGAGCTGCATCAGTTGGATCAGATCGTCTTTGGTGTGACCGCTGCGAACCGCCACCACGCTCACCTGCGGGTAGGAACGGTCCAGCTCCGCAGCGACACGGCGCGCCCGCATCGGATCGTCGAAATCCAGAAACAGAACGCAACCGCTGGGAATTTGTTTGAGCCGTTCCAGATCGGGAAGATCTGGATAATCCGCCACTGTCCATACGCTTTCCGCCAGCGAGCCGGCGGCCAGCGCGGTTTCCACTTGATCGTGTACCTTCCGATCGGCGGAAATGATCACCGCGATACTATTGTCGTCACCCATCTCGCACCCTCGCCCGCAGTGCCAGTGTGCGTACTCCCAGAGTCGGCACTTTGCGAGCCTGTCCTTTGTTCGTATCGGCTCGAAACGAAGAAACTTGAAGAGAGCGCCTAGATCAGCGGGTACCAGTCGAAGAAGAGCACCAGGATGGCCCAATTCATTAGAAAGAAAAGCAGTTGGATCACCAGCATGACGCCGCGCGACTTCGCGATTTGCGCCAGCCCGGCATAGGCCGGAAATACCACTAATACATAGCGGATTAGACTGTGCAGCGGCGGATCGATCCGCTTGGACAGAAACATCAACATGGCCGCCAGGGCAAAGCAGGTGTACTCGGGCCGCACTCGTTTCACCAGTACCAGCGCCAACACGAGTGCCAGCGCCAACAGGTTCCAGGTGGCCAGGTAGCTTCCGCCGGTGAAGGCGCGATGCGCGGCGTCGTACAGGTTGCTCCAGGGCGGCGCCGGGATGATCTTCCAGTAGCGCACGTAGATCTCGCCGAGCGAACCCGGTCCGGTGATTTGCAGCCAGGCAACGAACGCCGCCGCCGGAACCACGGCCAGCGCGGCGGGCCAGGATTCCTTCCATTTACGTTCGCGCCAGGCGATCCAGGCGAGCGGAATCAGCACGAACACTCCCACCGCTTTCGTCGCGCCCGCCAACCCGCCCAGCACTCCTGCGATCCACCAGTTCCCGCG
>CAZDIZ010000014.1:2910-12698 GCA_964505625.1 uncultured Solibacteraceae bacterium
GTGGGATTGTCATAGCCGTGGTGCGCGATGTGTATGTACCACAGCGTATCGAAGCGTTCCCAAACGCCCAGGAGCGCGTAGCGCCAGCCTTCGCCGCGCTGCATCAAGTGATCGGTATAGGCGTTCAGCTTGATGAAGCGTTCATCCAGCCGCAGATACGGCGCCGACATGGCTCCGATCACCGCGTAGACCACTCGCAGCAAGATGGTCAACGTGGCGGCCAACGCTACGGGTGAGGCGACCCGGGAACGGCTGTTCATGCGCGCCTACCAGCCGACGGGCTTACCTTTGTTTTGTTCATCGAGCCATTTCTTAAGCGGTGCGAAATAGTCGACGATGGCGGTGGCGTCCATCTCGCGCTTGCCGGTGAGTGCCTGGAGCGCATCCGGCCACGGGCGGCTTTGTCCCATCTCGAGCATCGCGATCAGACGCTTGCCGGCTTCCTGGTTGCCGTAGATCGAGCAGCGGTGCAGCGGACCGTGGCAGCCGCCAGTTTCGGCCAGCGCGCGGTGGAATTGGAACTGCAAAATCGCGGCCATGAAGTAGCGCGTGTAGGGCACGTTGGCGGGCACGTGGTACTTGGCGCCCGGATCGAAATCGGCTTCCGAACGCGCGACCGGAGACGCCACGCCCTGATATTTCTCGCGCAGTTGCCACCAGGCTTCGTTGTATTTCTCCGGCGGCACCTGGCCCGAAAAGACCTTCCAACGCCACTGGTCGATCACCACGCCGAAGGGCAAAAACGCCACTTTGTCCAGCGCGCGCGCCAGCAGCAGTCCGATGTCTTTGGATTCATCCGGCGCTTTGTCGAGCAAGCCGATCTTGATCAGATACTCGGGTGTGATGGAGAGCGCGATGGTGTCGCCCACGGCTTCGTGGAAGCCGTCGTTGGCGCTGTCGCGGAACAGCAGAGGCTGTTTGTTGTAGGCGCGCTGGTAGAAGTTGTGGCCTAATTCGTGATGCACCGTGACGAAATCTTCGCCGGTGATGTCGATGCACATTTTCACGCGCAGGTCGTCCACGTAGTCCACGTCCCAGGCGCTGGCGTGACAGACCACTTCACGGTCGCGCGGCTTCAGGAACATCGAGCGTTCCCAGAACGTGGTGGGCAGCGGCGGAAAGCCCAACGAGGTGAAGAACGCTTCGCCGGATTGCACCATGCGCCGCGCATCGTAGCTGCGCTGCTTGAGAATCGATGTGAGGTCGTAGCCGGGATCGGCGTTCTGCGGCGCCACCATCGGATAGATGTTGTCCCAGCTTTGTGCCCACATGTTTCCGAGTAGATGCGCGGGAATCGGGCCGCGCTCGGGGACCGCGGCGGCGCCGTACTTTTCGCGGAGCTTGTTGCGCACGTAGGCGTGCAGCGAAACGTAGAGCGGCTTCACCTGTTCCCACAGCCGGTCCACTTCCGCGGCGAAGGCGTCCGGCGGTATGTCGTACTTCGAGCGCCACATGGCGCCGGTGTCGGCGAAGCCCAGCTCGCGCGCGCCTTTGTTCGAAAGTTCGACGAAGCGGCGGTAGTTGGCGCGCATGGGCGGCGAAATGGTGTGCCAGCCTTTCCAGACTTCCAGCAGTTGGTTGGCGTCGCGGCTGGAGGCCATGATGCGCGTGATCTGCTCCAGGTCCAGGCATTTCGACGCATCCTGGCCGGCCGGGCAGTACTTGCCCTTGCCGTAGGTGCCTTCCATTGACGCGGCGATGCGTGTCAACTCCGCGCTCTCACTTGCGTTCGCCGGCGCCGCCATGGTGAGCGACAGCTTCAGCAGCTTCATCTTTCGCGCCAGATCTTCCGGCAGCTTCACGTTGTCGAAGCGCGTGGCCTGCTTGGCCAGCTTCACATTCAGGTCGATCAAACGCTGATTCGCGGCCGCGGCCAGCGCTTCGGTGTCGTCGGTGATGTAAGTCGACTTGACCCAATCGGCGCGGCCGGATTCAACCAGTAGCGCGAGCAGTTGTTTTTCGGCTCCGTCAAGAAACGCCTTGGCATCCGCCACGGTTGGGGCCGGAGCGCCCCACAGCGAGGCCGCGATGAACGCGGCAAGACCCGCCAACTTCTTCATGCGAGCAATCCTCCACGTCGGGAAAAGCCGGGGACAGACACCTCTGTCCCTCTCGGCGAACTCCTTGATATCAGCGGTTCCCGCCGGGGACAGAGGTGTCTGTCCCCGGCTTTTTTACATTAATGCCGGAAATGGCGCACTTCGGTGAAGACCATGGCCAACCCTAAACGGTCCGCCGCGGCCACCACTTCTTCGTCGCGCACCGATCCGCCGGGTTGTATCACGGCAGTGACGCCGTGGCTGGCGGCTTCCTCGACTCCGTCCGGGAACGGGAAGAACGCGTCGGAAGCGAGCACCGTGGTCTCCAGCGGCAGCACGGCTTTCATGGCGCCGATCTTCACGCTGTCCACACGGCTCATCTGGCCCGCGCCCACGCCCACCACCTGCCCGGCGCGCGCATACACAATGGCGTTCGACTTGACGTGCTTCACCACTTTCCAGGCGAAGTCCAGCGCGGCCCATTCTTCTTCGGTCGGAGCACGCAAAGTCCGCAGTACGGTCTGCGAATGAACCAACTTGTGCACGTCGGCGGTTTGCGCCAGATAACCGCCGGAGACGCTCTTCACCACCAGCCCGGGGTTCACCGTATGAGCCATTTTGACCAGGCGCAGATTCTTCTTGACCCCTAGCACGGCGCGCGCTTCCTGGCTGAAGTCCGGCGCGATGATGCACTCGACGAACGTGCGCGCCAGAGCTTTGGCGGTTTCTTCGTCCAGTATGCGGTTGAACGCGAGCACGCCGCCGTAAGCCGACACCGGATCGCAGGCGAAGGCCCGTACATAGCTTTCGACCAGCGTTTCCTGTTCGGCGCAGCCGCATGGGTTGGTGTGCTTGATGATGGCCGTGGCGGGCTTTTCGAATTCGCAGATCAATTGCCAGGCGGCGTCCAGATCGACGTAGTTGTTGTAGCTGAGTTCCTTGCCCTGCAGTTGTTCGGCGCTGGCAATGCCGGGCGCGCCGGTGGCATACAGCGCGGCCTTCTGATGCGGGTTTTCGCCGTAACGCAGACTAGCGGCGCGCGGCGCCCGGATGTCGAGCACGGCGGGCAACTCCTCGGTTGCCTGCGTCACGCCGTCGGCGTCGATTTGCGCCAGGCGCGCGCTGATGGCGCGATCGTAATTCGCGGTAAGCGTGAAGGCCTTTTGCGCCAGCTTCCAAACCGTGGGTTTGCTCAACTGTCCGCCGGTGGCGCGCAGTTCCGCGGCGAGCGGGGCGTAGTCGCCCGGGTCGGTGACGACGGCGACATCCTGCCAGTTCTTGGCCGCCGCGCGAATCAACGTGGGACCGCCGATGTCAATGTTCTCGATCAACTCCTCGCGTGTCACGCCGGGCTTGGCCGCGGTCTTTTCGAACGCGTAGAGGTTCACCACCACCATGTCGATGGCGCCGATCGAATGTTGTGTGAGCGCGGCCATATGCGCGGGGTTATCGCGCATGGCCAGCACGCCGGCGGCGATGCGCGGGTTGATGGTCTTCACACGGCCGTCCAGCATTTCCGGAAATCCGGTCACCTCGCTTACGTCGGTGACCTGGAGGCCCGCCTCGCGCAGCACGCGCGCCGTTCCTCCCGTCGAGATAAGCTCCACTTTGAGATCGGCTAGTTCCCGGGCGAATTCGATAATTCCGCCCTTGTCCGTCAAGCTGATGAGCGCACGTCGGATATTAGGCATGGAACTTCATTTTCCCACAAGCGAATCCCGCCGACGCGAGTGAGCTTGTTCAACGGCATCGGCGAAAGCTTGCATCGATGGATACTCCAAGTCCGGCGTAACCGGCGTATCCGGCCGCAGCGTGGCGCCGGCGCCGCTCTTGCCGCGGCGACGGTTGATCCAGACAGATTTCAAACCGAGCC
Source organism: uncultured Solibacteraceae bacterium (assembly GCA_964505625.1). GTDB lineage: Bacteria > Acidobacteriota > Terriglobia > Bryobacterales > Bryobacteraceae > JAJFUV01. The sequence continues at coordinate 6,823 of CAZDIZ010000014.1, forward strand.
GCTGCGCCGGCACATGGTCATGGTAAAGACTCTGCGCCACGTGCAGCACTTCCGCCGAAGCGATGCCCAATTCACCCAGAGTGTCGAGCAGGGTGCGGAAATTCCGTTCGTCAGGCTTGTAGGAACCTACGTCTTCGGCAGTCATCACCAAATCGAACGCGACTCCCAATTGCCGGTTCGACCCGGCGAAGGAAGCACGATCGACGTTTGAGAGAATCGCCAGTTTGTAGCGCGATTTCAGCGCGGCGAGCGCCGCCGGACTGTCCGGAAACGGCGGCCAACGGCCCACCGAATCCGCCAGTTCGTTTTCGGCGCGGCGGTCGCGCGGAATTCCGTAGTGTTCCGACATTCTGTGCACGGCGAGCCGTAGAATATCCGGATAGAGCAGCATGGGCTGCTCGGCTTCCGCTCGCGCTTCGGCTTCACCGAATGCGGCGAGCAGCGTCTCCGCGTCGAGCGCCAACCCGCCGCGCCGGGCCCAATCGCGCAGGATCGGCGTCATGCCCACTTCCCAGTCGATCAGAGTGCCGTAGCAGTCGAATGTCAGCGCTCGATACGCGGTCAAATCGATCATGCTGTAATCACCTTCTATGTTTTCGGCTTAATGGCGACGGTGACGTCGGCGCGGCTGGTCGCGTTGCCGATTTTCACTTGCAGCGGTACGGCCGCTCCCGTAGTTGCGTCCGCCGGCACCTGCACGTTCACCTGAATCATGCCCGTGTACACCAGCCCGACCCAGATCGGCGTCACTTCCTTGCCGCCGATGATGGCCTTCACCGGTTGCACCGGCACTGGCCAGGCGCCGTCCTGTATCACCGCTCCGTCGGCGCTCTCCGGTGTGACTAGACCTTGGCCGGTTACCCAAAACTCAATGTAGCTCTCGCGCGCCGCCGCGTTGGTGCTTGAATTGAACGTCCAGTCCTGCACGTTCACCACCCAGGCTTGTCCCGCGCCGTACTGCTGCGTGAAGATGCCCGGTGCGGCAGCGGCCACTTGCATGGGGAAGGGAAGCGAAGTATTGCCGCCATAGGTGACACGCGCGTTAGTGGTTCCGGAGATCTTGTAAGGCGCCACGACGTTGAGCTGCGTCGCCGAGGCGTACGTCATGAACGCTTCGATGTCATCAAACGTCACCTTGACGTTGCCCAGCCCTTTCACTTCCGTGGCCGACGGTACGCCTGTGGCCGGCCCCATGTTGGCGCCGTAGAAGCTCACGAATTCGCTAGGCGACACCGCGCCGCCTTGTGAACTGGCGGCGTTCACTACGGTGACGATCTGCGGACCGAGGTCGATCTTGGTGAGCACGGCTTCCCATCCGCCTTTGTTGACGGTTTGATAGGCGCCGGTAGTGGTGGGGTAGTTGGTCGACTTCGATGCGCTGCCGAAGTACAAGCCGCCCTTGCCGTCCAGCCGCATGCCGTACAGTCCTTGTTCGTCGCCCGACCCGCCGAAGAAAGTGGAATAGAGCAGGCTCTTGCCGTCGGCGCTGATAGCGCTGACGAACGAATCCCAATTGCCGCCCGGAGTGGATTGGATTGCGTCCGTGGTGATGGGGAAGCTGGAGGACTTGGTTTCACCGTGGACGAAGGCCACGCCGTTCGCATCCACCGCCACCGCGCGGGCGCGGTCACAATTGGAACCGCCCAGGTACGTCGAGTAGATCAGGCTTGCCGCGCCAGTCTTGGTGGTGTCGAACTTGGCCAGAAAGGCGTCGATGGAGCCTTTGGACGCCGTCTGGAACGCGCCCGTTGAAACCGGCAAGTCCGTCGAACGCGTGGTGCCACCGATGTAGACGTTGCCGGACTGATCCACGGCCAGGCCGCCGCCGAAATAGCTGCCGCCGAATTGCGAAGAGTAGATTCTCCACGGCAGCACGTTCGACATCGGGCCCTCATTCGCTTCGTTGTCTTCGCCATATTCGGTATTGGAACCACCGAAGTAAGTCGAATAGAGCAAGGTCGAGCCGTTTGCGCTGAGCTTGCTCAGGAATGCATCGCAGGTGCCCTTAAGGGAACTTTGGTAGGCGTTCGCCGTGACGGGAAAGTTGCTCGAACAGGTGCCGCCGCGAACGTAGACGTTGTTGTTTGAGTCGACGGCTACGGCCGTGGCCGAATCCATCCCTGTGCCGCCCAGGAACGTCGAGAATATCAGGCTGGCATCGCCCGTTTTGGTGGGATCGAACTTGGCCACGAACGCGTCGAGTCTACCCCCGTTGTTGGTGCTCTGGTAAGCGTTGCGCGTCGGAAGGTTCCCCCCTTGCAGGACCTGGCTGGCAATGATGATGGCCCCGGTCGAGTCGAAGGTGATACCTGCGCCCTCGAAACTGGCGTCGAACACACTGTTGTCGGTGGTTCCGAAATAGGTCGAGTAGATCAGACCATTGCCCGCCGCGTTCAGCATGGTGACGACAATGTCGGTCGGAAGCATGCTCAAGCCCAGCAGGGTGGTCCGGTAGCCGTTCTTGGTGGGATAGTCCGACGAATTTGTCGCACCTACCAGCGCGACCTGCCCGCTTGAGTTCACGACGATGGACTCGACGCCGTCCGCGCTGCCGCCGCCCACGAACGTCGAATACACCAGCGTCTTGCCGTCAGGCGCGAACTTGGTAACGAAGATGTCGCCGTAAGCGGGTGTCAGGTAATTCGTGATCTGGCTGGGACCGAAGAAGGTGTCCAGCGCGCCGGTGGTTGTGGGGAAGTTGCTGCCCCCGGTGATGCCCGCTGCGTAAACGTTCCCGGAACTATCGACCGCGATATCGAAGATGCCGTCGTCAGCGGTGGTGCCAATATAGGTCGAGTAACTCAGTTTCGGATCGATCACTAACTCGCGCTTGCGATCGTAGGCTCCGAGGCGGAAGGCCACGCGCTCGCCATTCTCAATCGCGTAGTGGCCGGCGACCATCCTGCGCGCGCCGCGGATGTCCTGGTACACCACTGGAGCGTGTTGGCGGATGACGCCTTCAGGCCCGTCGATCAACAGATCTCCCATGTCATCCACGCTGAGTCCGCCGGCTCCTTCGAATTCCAGGCGTATGCGGGACGGATCGGCGCCTGGAGCCACCACGAAGTCGTATTCGAGTTTGCGCTGGCTGCCGTAGTAGATCATGTCGATTCCCGGATAGACGGCGTCGAACTTGACGCGCGCGTACGAGGATACGTTCTTGATCCACCGCGATTCGTCGTTGCCGATCAGGTAGTTGCTGACGCCGTCGAGTTGCTCCAGGCCCTTGGCCGTGGCGGCCGGGTTGGCGTCCACCACGCGCATACGCACCGCTCCACCTCGCAGACTCAGCACGGCTTCGCCAGCCGCCAGCAACATTGTGTAGCCTGGTCCGCGCGCGACGAACTTCACGTTCGCCGCCGACTGGCCGGAGTTGGCTTCAAATCGCAGCGGCATCTGGATGAGCGTCTGGCGCGTGCTGAAACGGCCCGCGGCGCTCGGCGACGCGGCTGCAATCGTGGGGACAAGAAGAGCTGAAACACAGTAAAGTGCGAAGAACATCTTGCTCATGGACTCCTCCATCGGCACTCAGAGGCCGTAGTGCTCTATGTTTGCCGGACAAGCCGGTAAGTGTGGCTAGGGTTCGGATCGCCCGACGGACGAACCAATATTACGTTGACAGGATGCAGCCTGGTGTTTGGCCGCAACGATGCTTGCGTCCACCCAAATCGTGAGCAGGGGGATCATCACGTCGTGCCCAGAAAACATATTATAGTTCCGAAAATCCAGTTGGCGATGCTAAATCGTGTTTCCGGCGATGTATGCTGATAGATCGCCGGAAGGGGTGTTATGCGGGGTCTTGTTTTCTTCGCTTTTCTTTTGCTCTCTACGGATGCTTCGGCCCAGATCGTGGTGGACCAGGGCACTACCGTGTTGATCGACGCGCGCGAACCGGGGCCGATTCAGAAGTCCGCGCGCGATCTGGCCCGCGACATGGAAGCCGTGTTCGGCCAGCCTGTGCGGGTGGTGAACGACCGTGCGGACGCTTCGAAGACCGCCATCGTCGTGGCCTTCTCTCACAACCTGCCCGCCGGTGTTACCAGGCCCACCGGCTGGGAGGTGCTCCAAGTTAAGGCCGCCGCCAACCCGTGGCCCGCCGCGCCGGTGCGCCAGGCCGTGGTGCTGACCGGCTCGGATGTGCGCGGCACCATCTATGCCATCTACGAATTCGCACACCGCTTCCTGAAGGTCGATCCGTTCTATTGGTGGACCGATAACGCACCGGCGCGCGCCGATCGCATTGAAGTGCCGGCGAATCTCAACGTGCGCGAAGGTTCGCCCACATTCCGCTATCGCGGCTGGTTCATGAACGACGAAGACCTGATGACGGCCTGGAGGCCCGGCTCTCACGAAAACAGCGGCATCTCCATGGCCACCTGGGACCGCGTTTTCGAGGCGCTGCTGCGCGCGAAGGGGAACATGATCATCCCCCATACCTTCGTCTTCCCTGACGAACCGCAGGTGCGCGCCGCCGCCGACCGCGGGTTGGTCATCAACCAACACCACATGGAACCGCTGGGTCTGAACGTTTACCAATGGCCCGATGACAAGCCGTACAGTCTCGACCTGCTCACGGCCGCCTGGAAATGCGCCGTGTCGCAGTATCCGCGCGACATCGAGATCGTCTGGACCGTGGGCCTGCGCGGCCGCTACGACCGTCCGTTCTGGACCGACATTCCCAACGGCCCGACCACGCCCGAAGGCAAGGCCAAACTGATTCGCGAAGCCGTGGACCGTCAGATCGCCATCGTGCGCAAACTGTGGCCGCACCCTAATCCGAAGTTCATCATGAATTCCTGGATGGAAGGCAGCCAACTGATGCGCGACGGATTGCTGAAACTGCCTCCCGAGGTGACGCGCGTGTGGGCCGATGACGGCGCCGGGTTGCTGTGCGACGGCGGCCAGATCGCGCGCGGCCAAGGTATCTACGTTCACACCGGGGTCATCGGAGGCAACGCCAACAATTTCAGCGAACGCGTTCCCGTCGAGCGCATCCATCGCGAACTCGGCCGCGCGGTCAAGGCCGGCGCCACCGAGTACATGCTGCTGAATCCTTCGAACATTCGGCCCCACGTCATGAGCACGCGTGCGGTGATGGATGTGGCCTGGAACTCGGATGCAAGCCCGGCTTCGGATTGGCTTACACGCTGGTGCCGGGAGGAGTTCGGCGACGAAGCGGCGGCGGCTGTCGAGCGCTGCTATCGCGCCTACTGCGATGCGCCCGCCCGTTACGGCGAGCGCGAAGATGAGACCATCGCGGACGACTTCTATCATCAACTCGGCCGCGATCTGCTGGTGCGCATCATGCGCCGCGACACTTCGATGCCCGTGCGCTTCCGCTTCCTGAAGGTCTCGACTTATCCCGGCTACACCTCCCACGTCGTCAACATGTGCCGCGCGGCCGAGCCGCGATGGGCAGAGGCCGCCCGGCTCGCCGAGCAGGCGCGCCCGCTGATCCCCGCCGCGCGCCGCGACTTCTTCCAGGCGCATGTTGCGACGCAGATCGATCTGCATCTGCACTCGAACCGCATGCTGCGCTACATCGCTGAAGCTGCTTCACCCGGCGCATCCAACGCATCGCAGCAAGTGAGCATCGCCGCCGCCATCGAAGAAGTGCGAGCGGTGTTGGACGCTCTGCGCCAGGGTGCGACCGGAAAGTGGGACGGCTTCCACACCCTGGGCGATTGGTTCGTGGACATTCCGCTCACCATGCAAACCGCCGACGCTTGTCTCGCTCAACTGCGAGGCCAAACGCTCACCGCCGCGCAGCGGGCGACGCTCGCACGCGCCGAACGACTGCTGCGCGATGACACCAGTCACGTCTACATCAAGGCGAAGGCCTACCAGAAGAACCGCAAAGTGGAATTCTGCGCCGC
>CAZDIZ010000014.1:12798-25262 GCA_964505625.1 uncultured Solibacteraceae bacterium
GCGCTGCCGGTGGCCGCCTCGGCGCGGATCGTGGTGGACTCGAACACCACCGTGTTGATCGATGCTCGCGAACCGGGGCCGATTCAGAAAGCCGCGCGCGACCTGGCCGCCGACATGGAAGCCGTGTTCGGCAAGCCCGTCCGGTTGGTGCACGATCGCGCGGCCGTGTCGACGACGGCCATCGTGGTGGCCTTTTCGCACAACCTCCCGGCTGGCGCCGCCAAACCCGTCGGATGGGAAGTCCTCCAACTGAAGTCCGTCGCGAATCCTTGGTCCGACTCGCCCGCACAGCAGGCGGTTCTGCTCACCGGATCGGATGTGCGCGGCGTCATCTATGCGATCTACGAGTTTTCGCACCGTTTCCTGAAGGTCGACCCGTTCTACTGGTGGACCGATCACGTTCCGGCGCGCGCCGAGCGCATCGATGTGCCGCCGGACTTGGACGTGCGCGAAGGCTCGCCCACCTTCCGCTATCGCGGCTGGTTCATGAACTGCGAGGATCTGATGTCGGCATGGCGGCCCGGCTCGCACGAACACAGCGGCATCTCGCTGGCCACCTGGGACCGCGTGTTCGAAGCGCTGCTGCGCGTGAAGGGGAACATGATCATCCCCAACACGTTCGTGTTTCCCTACGAGCCGGCCGTGCGCGCGGCGGCGGATCGCGGTTTGGTCCTCACGCATCATCACATCGAACCGTTGGGCCTGAACGTCTATCAATGGCCTGAGGACAAACCCTACACGCTCGATTGGCTCACTGCGGCCTGGAAACGCTCGGTCGCGCAGCATCCGCCCGGCATCGAAGTAGTGTGGACCGTGGGCCTGCGCGGCCGCTACGATCGTCCCTTCTGGCGCGACATTCCCAACGCACCCACCACGCCGGAGGGCAAAGCTCGGATGATCCGCGAGGCGGTCGACCGGCAGATTGAAATCGTCCGCAAGGGCTGGCCGCAACCGAATCCGATGTTCGTCATGAACTCCTGGATGGAGGGCAGCGCGCTCATGCGTGACGGCTTGCTGAAGCTGCCTCCCGAAGTGACACAGGTTTGGGCCGACGACGGAGCCGGACTGCTGCGCGACGGCGGCCAGATCGCGCAGGGTCAGGGCATTTACTATCACACGGGCGTGCTGGGCGGTAACGCCAACAACTTCAGCGAACGCGTGCCAATTGAACGCATCTACCGCGAACTTGGCCGCGCGGCCAAAGCTGGAGCGACGCGCTACATGCTGCTGAATCCCGCTAATCTCCGCCCGGTGGTCATGAGCACCAAAGCCGTGATGGACGTGGCTTGGAATGCGCGGTCGGGTCAAGCCGACGACTGGCTCGCGCAGTGGTGCCGGGAAGAGTTCGGCGACGAGGCCGCACCGGCGGTGGAACGCTGCTACCGTGCTTACTACGAAGCGCCCGCGCGCTATGGCGAAGGTGAGGCCGACACCATGGCGGACGATTTCTACCATCAGCTTGGACGCGACTTGCTGATGCGTCTGGTGCGTCGCGATGAAGCGATGCCCGTACGCTTCCACTGGTTCAAGGCGCCGGACTTTCCCGGTTACGCATCGAAGGTGATGAGCATGTGCCGCGATGCCGAAGCGCGCTGGGCTGCCGCTGCCCGCTCGGTCGAGCAAGCCCGTCCGCTTGTCCCCGCCAACCGCCGCGACTTCTTTCAAGCGCACGTTTCCACGCAGATCTACCTGCATCTGCACCTAAACCGCATGCTTCGTCATATTGCGGAAGCCGCCTGCCCAGGCGTCTCGAACGCATCGCAACAAGTGAGCATCGCCGCCAGCGCCCGCGAACTGCGAGCCGCGCTCGACGCGCTGCGCGAAGCCGAGTACGGCAAGTGGGCGGGCTTCTACACCGTGGGAGATTGGTTTGTCGACATGCCGCTCACGCTGCATCTAGCCGAAGTCTATCTCGCGCAACTGCGAGACCAGCGGCTCTCGGCGGCCCAGAACGAAACGCTCGTCCGAGCCGAGCGCGCCCTCCGCGACGACAGCATCAACATCTTCCGCCGGATCAAGGCCTATCAAGAAGGGCAGAAAGTCCAATTCTGAGTTTCGGTACGCACGGGCGGTCATCGCGGAGCGCCCCGCCTCACGATCTTAAATGCGATGTCTGCCCCGATATGGTTGGCGCGGTTATTGAGTACCGTCAGTTCCGGCACCGTGACGCGCAAGCGGCCGGCGGCCGAGCCTGCGGTCAGGACCGGGAGGTAGGTCCCCCGCCAAGTGTGGAAGAAGTGCACGTCATAGTCGCCGTCGGGGAGCCCGGGGACAGTCAGGGTCTCGTTGGCGATGCCGCCGCCAGGATTTGCGGCCCAGCCGAAGGTCATATTGTCGGAGTGCATGGCCCAGCCATCGCCATGGCTCATTTCGAGCGTAACCGGCTTCCACTCGCGGCCGGAGAAATCGATATCGCGGACAAACAGGGAGAAACTGGTCATGGCCCGCGACGGTACCGCGTCGGCCAGCGACGGGAGATAGGCCCACCAAAACGGGGTTGCACATACACCGTTGGCGAGACTGGTCCAGAGGGCGCTGTGGTAGATCTCGGTGTAGCCGGCGGAGCCGGGTTCGTAGTAGGTGTGGAGTCCGCCGGTTTCGGCAATGATGGACGGACGACGGAAGCCCTGCCACAGCCATTGTGCTTCGGTCGCGTAGTTGCGGATGCTGTATTGCAGCGGGTGCGCTTTTACGAGGTCGGGCTTTCCGCCCGGCGGCAGGGCAAAACCGTGAGCTTCGTAGATCTCGATGGCGGCAAGATCGAAGATCTGGTTGCCGCTGGTCCAACGGGCCCCTCGGCTGCCGCAACGAGTACCGGTAGTCGGCCGTTCGTAGGGATCGTTGGCCTTGAACCAGGCGTGGACCTTCGCGGCCCACTCGTTCACGCCCTGCTCACCGCCGGCCACCCAGCCGTCAGTGCCATCGGCTTCATCAATGATGTGCCACAGGAAGAGCGCCCGGCTGTAACCCCAACGGGCCATCATGTAGCGATGCAGACGAGTGGCATAGCGCCAGGCTTCAGGGCTAGTGAAGAAACCCTCCGCGCTCGTAACCGTCTGGTAGGGATTGTGCTGGAAGCGGCGGTTGTTGCCCGACCAGACGGTGCGTGACAGGTAGGCGTGGAACCAGAAGTTCCAACTAATGGAGATGTCACGGGCTTCGCACCACGCGAAGATCTGATCGAGCCTTCCGGCACGCCCGCTGTCGTATCGCCCGACGCCTGTGGCCATGGTTTCGAGCGGGGTGTTGTAGAAGCTGATGAAGTTCAGGCCGTGGAGCTTCAGGCGGTCGAGTTCGGCCTCGGTGATCGCGCCCTGGTCGTGCAGCTCATAGGCATCGTTGTACCAGAGCCCGATGCCGTAGAAGGGGGTACCATCGGTGTACTGCAGGTAGCGCCGGTTGTTGGCCACGCGGATGAAGCCATGATGAGCGCTCTCGCGAACGGTGAATTCCGCCGGCTTGCTGGCGGCGGCTCCCTGGCGATCACGCACGTGCACAACGTAGCGCCAGCGGCCCATTTCGCAAGGTGTAAAACGAATCATCCACAGCGTGGTGGTATTGGAGGGATTGAAGAAGCCCCAAACGTGCCAGGTGCGGCCGGAGGGTGCGGTGAAATCCGCCGAGAGATCGATTTCGTCGGGATCGAAGGGGTTCTGATAGGTAGCGGCCAGTTCCACTCGCACCTCAAACTTCTCGTAGCGGCCCACCGGAACACTGGCGGAAGCCTCGCCGGCTGCCACGACGCCGTGCAGGACGCGTTGCTCCATTTCCGGCGGTAACGACTGCCGCACAGAGAGGATTTCGGGCGGCGCGCCGTGGACCGACACGCACGCCAGTCCCAAGAGAAGAAAGAACCGATATCTCACATTCCAGACTTAACACGCTGGGAGTTTTCGGACCAGCGTTGCCTGTCCCCGAAACTGCGAAACTGACATAATCGTGGGCATGCCGCACAAAGTCACTCTCATTCCCGGTGACGGTATCGGGCCGGAGGTGGCGGTTGCCGCCGCGCGCGCCATTGATGCCACTGGAGTGGACATTGCCTGGGAACGTGTCGAACTCACTGCCGACATCATTGCCGCCTATCGCGAGGAACTGCCGGCGCACGTGGTTGAGTCCATCGAACGCACGCGCGTGGGCTTGAAGGGGCCAGTCACCACGCCCGTGGCCGGCGGCTATTCGAGCGTGAACGTGGCGCTGCGCAAGCGGCTGGACCTCTATGCCAACGTACGCCCGGTGCGCCAGTTGCCGGGACTCAAAACGCGCTACGCCGATGTCGTCATCGACATGGTGATCTTTCGCGAAAACACCGAAGACCTCTACGCCGGGTTGGAACACGAAGTCGTGACGGATGTCGTCACCAGCCTGAAGGTGATCACGCGCGCGGCCAGCACGCGCATCGCGCGCCACGCCTTCGAATACGCGCGCAAGTTGAAGCGCAAGCGCGTCACCGCCGTCCACAAGGCCAACATCATGAAGCTGGGCGACGGCCTGTTTCTGCGCTGCGCGCGCGAAGTAGCCAAGGAATTTCCGGAAATCGAATACAAGGAACTGATTGTCGATAACACCGCCATGCAGATGGTGATGCGGCCCGAGCAATTCGACTTGCTGCTGATGCCGAACCTTTACGGCGACATCGTTTCAGACCTGGCGGCGGGCCTGGTGGGCGGATTGGGCATCGTGCCGGGAGCCAACATCGGCGAGCAGTACGCGGTGTTCGAAGCCGTGCACGGTTCGGCGCCGGACATCGCGGGGAAGGGAATCGCCAACCCCACGGCCATTATGATGTCAGGAGCGATGATGCTCGACTACCTGGGAGAACTCCAAGCCGCCGCGCGCCTGCGCACCGCGATCGAAAAGGTCTACCAGGAAGGCCGCCACCTGACCGGAGACGTCGGAGGCACGGCCTCCACCACGGAGTTCACCGACGCGGTGATTCAGCAACTCGAAACGTGTTCCTGACAGGTCAAAGGACAACCACCATGCGCATGGGCATCTTTGCCGCGGCATGCACCCTGCTTGCGTGTTTGAATGGCCAGCAGAAGGGACCGCTTTTGATTCTCCGTACCGGCACGTTTCATCACAATGAGGTGACTGCGCAGAGTGGAGAGCGCTGGTTGGGACTCGATTCTAACGGTCGCGGGTTTTCCTGGAGAGCATTCCAACTGGTTGTGCGCGACGCACACGATTCGGTTGTGGATGCACCTGGCGAAAAAACCGGAAAGGAAGTCGCCGTTACCTCCGGCAATCCCCTTTTCCTGCTGAAAGGAGCTGCCGGTCTCGCTGGCAAGAAGGTGAAGACGATCCAGCTTGCACCACAGGGCACGCTACTGGCAGACAAGGACGAACTGCCGCTACGGTGCGATGGTTGCGGCGGTAGCTATCACATTCGGCTTGTGAATCGAAAACGTGCTGACGCCCATCCGCCAAGGGTTTCCAGATTGCTCCTTGAGCACGAAGGCCTCGTCCAAGTCCTCTACGAGTGGCCTGAGGGGTTCATCGATCAGCAATGCGAGTTGGTGTGGGCGGGCGACCTGGACGGCGACGGAGCGCTCGACCTCTGCATGAACCTGAGCGACCACTACAACGCCAACGAAACCACTCTTTTTCTGTCGTCGAAGCGCGGCAAAGGTAAGTTGCTGGAACGTGTTGCGGCCTTTCGAACGATCGGGTGTTGACGTCACCTCCTTCCTCCGAATGCTAGTCAGCCTCGGCACCGCGCTCCTGCTCTGACCCTGCCTTCCCCACGCATGCCCGAATCCGCGCTAATCTGACGGAAGTGGGTGATCGGTTCGAAAACATAGCTATACACGTCCTCGAAAAGCGCTTTGAGGACTGGATGCACTTCATGCGTGAGGCGCCCGAGTACTCCATCGGCCTGGAAGTGATGGATGATGTCCCGGGCCACCACGGCCATTACGTCCACTTCGATCATCACGCCGGCGTGGTGCGCGAAGCCACTATGAGCGCCGCCATGCAGGCTTACATCGCCGTGCGGCAGGGCCGGTTGATGGAACGCTGGCTGTGCAAGCAGAAGCCGGTGAACGTCTACACCTGGAACGCGGACCAGGACGTCTGCCTGGCCGCTTTCGTGCTCGAATACCACGACATGCTCGAGCGCGCCGAAGGCACGCCGCTGTTGCGCTGGATCGTTCAGTACAACAACAAAATCGACGTCTGCGGAGGATTGTACCCGGTTAACCTGGACGAGCTGGTGAAGAACCACTTCACCTGGGTCTTCGATCCCTACCGCCAGCAACGCATGCGCGGTAAGATGCAGGGCGATGACGACCTGGTGCGCCACACCATCCGCGAGGTCTGCGACCGCCTTTACGACTTGATTCACGACCGTGCCGGCGTTGCTCCCATTACCGCCCAGCCCGAGATTCTTTATCAGTCGCCGCACAACTTCGTCATCGCCGACGAGCACGGCGATCCGCATTCACGCCTGGTATTGGCCGCGCAAGGTCACACCAACCTGATCAGCCTGGTTTGCCAGCGTCCCAACGGCCGTTACACGTACAGCATCATTCGTGGGTCGCCGTACGACGAGGACCTCTTCCAGGTGCCGAAGTTGATTGATGCGTTGCAGGCGGCCGAGGATGTGAAGGATGCGCGCATCTGGGGCGGGTCGAATCTCGCCGCCGGCTCCGATAGCGAACTCGGCAGCAGCCTGCACTGGACCACGGTACGCGACATCGCCGAGGACATCGTGCAGCGGGCCTGCCGCGAGGATTCCCGCTAGCGCGCGGCCGGCTGCCCCTGTACGTAGTCGGCGCGGGCTTTTTCTGTCACCACCCAGAAGTAGATCACCCGTCCGTTTACTTCGAGTTTCTTGTCCGGCTTCCAATCGCCCATGTCGAAGGCGTGGCTGACGATACGCGAGCCGGGCTTCAACTCCCGCAGCAGCTTGGGGCGCAAACGCAGGTTCACGTCCGGCAGCAGGTACAGCGTCACCACGCTGGCTTCGTGCAGATCGGTTTCGAACAGGTTCTTCTCGACGAACTTGACCAGTTTTTCGACGCCCGCCTGCCGCGCGTTTTCGTTGGCTTCCTTGATGCGTTCGGGGTTGAGATCGAACCCCGTGCCGCGAGCGCCGTACGTCTTCGCCGCGGTGACCACAATGCGGCCATCTCCGCAGCCGAGGTCGTAGACGATGTCGGTTTTGGCGACGCTGGCGACCTTGAGCATCGCGTCCACCACCGGCTGCGGCGTCGGAACGTATGGAACGTCGCCGCCGAAAACGCCATCGTCCCACTGCGCAAGACAAGGCGAAGCGGCGAAAACCCAGAAGCAGACCAACAACGCGAGTTTCGTGGTCTTCATGGACGGTAGCTTACCACGTTGGCATGGTACTAGCGATCTATGGATTAGGGCGTTTTTCGGTGAAATAGCCCCCGCCGTTTCCGATAAGGTGCACGTGGGAACTCTTGTGATCGACAGTACGCGGGCCAATCTGAAGGATCAGGCGCTGCGCGCTCTGAGCCAGTTGCCGCCGTTCTCACCCATTCTGGGCAAACTCGTTGCCACACTGGCCCACGAGGACGTCAGCTTCCAACAGGTTGCCACGCAGATTGAAAAAGATACAGTGCTGGCCGGCACCGTGTTACGCATGGTGAACTCGGCCATGTACGGACGCCGGGGCACCATCAGTTCGGTGCGCCACGCGGTAGCGCTCATTGGACTGGACCGGCTGCGCAACACCGCTCTCAGCCTGTCCATCTCGCAGTTGTGGTCGCGTGCGCGCGCGGCGCGCCGTTGGCCCGGCAGCCGCTTCAACCTGCACGGCGTGGCCACGGCGATTCTAGCCGATACCATCGCCCAGAATACCCAGGTGCACTATGCCGAAGGCGCCTTTGTGGCCGGTTTGTTGCACGACGTCGGCAAGCTGGTGATCGCGGTGGGATTGCCCATCGAGTTCGAACAGATTCTGGATATGGTTGAATCCACCGGCCGCGACATGGGGGAATGCGAAAACGAGATCCTCGGCTTCGGACATGCCGAGCTGTCCGGCGCCGTTCTGGAGAAGTGGAACCTTCCGCTGGAAGTCCAGCAGGCTGTGACCCACCATCACGATGCGTTCCGCGCCGGATTGCCCCTACCGCTGGCCACCGTGATTTCCACCGCCGACCGCACCGTGAACGAAATGGGCATGTCGGTGATGCCGCGTCCCGGTACGCCTCCGCAGCCGGAAGAGCTCGATACGCTGGCGCCGCTCGGGCTGGGCGGCAAAGAGCCGTACGTCATCGTTAACTTCCAATCCGAGTTCGAAGCCATCCGTCCGTACTTCTAGACGTGGCTCTCGGCGGGCGCCGCGCATAGCGTATACTACAGGGTTTAGGGCTAGGGCCCACCTTAAGTTCACGCGGAGTTAATTATGGCGGCAGCCAAGCCTATCGAAGCCGCGCCCAAGCCCGAACTGGGCACGGCGTTACCTGAATCTGAAGCCGGCCTTTCCCGGCGTTTCCTGTACTACATGTCCCTTATGCGGGAAGTGGAAGACAGGATTGAACGCAAACTCTACCGCCAAGGCAAGATCGTCGGCAGCGTTTACACCGGCCGGGGCCAGGAGGCCATCCCCGTGGGCGTCGGCTTGGCCGCGCTCGATCAAGACGTGCTGCTGCCCTGCCACCGCGACATGGCTATGTACTTCATTCGCGGCGTTACGCCGCGCGAGGTGTTTGCGCAGTACATGGGGCGCGTCGGCGGGCTGACGCGTGGCCGCGACGCCAACATGCACATGGGCGACATGAACCGCCGCATTGTGGCCATCATCAGCGCCTTGGCGGCGAGCATTCCGGTAGCCACCGGCGCCGCGCTGGCGCTCAGGTACAAGGGGTCTTCCAACATCGCCTGGGTGGTGTTCGGCGATGGCGCATCCAGCCGCGGCGATTGGCACGAAGGTATGAATTTCGCCGCCGTGCAGAAGCTGCCGCTGGTGTTCGTCTGCAATAACAATCAGTACGCCTATTCGGTGCCGGTCGAAAAGCAGATGGCGGTGGCGAATGTGGCCGACCGCGGTCCGGCTTACGGCATCCCCAGCGCGATTGTCGACGGCAACGACGTGTTCGCCGTCTACGAAGGCGCCCAGCGCGCCGCCGAATACGCACGCTCCGGCCAGGGACCGTTCCTGCTCGAATGCAAGACCTTCCGTATGACCGGCCACGCCGCGCATGACGGCGGCGACTACGTGCCCAAGGAGCTGTTCGAAAAGTGGGCGCGGCGTGATCCGATTGATCAGTTGCGGCGGAAGATGATCGAAAAGGGATGGGCCGACGCGCCCGCCGTCGACTCAATCGCTTCCGGTATTCTGCGCGAAGTCGACGAAGCCGTGGCCTGGGCCGAGCAGCAGCCCTATCCGGATCCGTCCGAACTCACCCTCAACGTGTACGAAGAGCCGTTGGGCTTTGCCTGGAGCGAATAAGCCATGGAAATCACCTATCTCGAAGGCATTCGCCAGGGCATTGCCGAGGAAATGGAGCGCGACCCGGACGTTTTTCTGATCGGCGAGGACATTGGCGTGTACGGCGGCGCGTTCAAGGTGACCGCCGGCATGCTGGAGCGCTTCGGCGAGCGGCGCGTGGTGGATACGCCGGTGTGCGAATCCGGCATTGCGGGAGCGGCCATCGGCGCGGCGCTCATGGGCCTGCGGCCCGTGGCCGAGATGCAGTTCGCCGACTTCATCACCTGCGCGTTCGATCAGATCGTGAATTTCGCCGCCAAGTGCCGCTACCGCTGGAATGCGGCCGTGCCCATGGTGGTGCGCGCGCCCTCGGGAGGCGGCATACACGCCGGTCCGTTCCATTCGCAGAATCCGGAAGCTTGGTTTGCGCGCGTGCCCGGTTTGAAAGTGGTCATCCCGGCTACCGCGTCCGACGCTAAAGGCCTCATCAAATCCGCCATCCGCGACAACGATCCGGTGCTGTTTTTCGAACTTAAGGCGCTCTACCGCCGCATCAAGGGCGAAGTGCCGGATGGGGACTTCACGGTTCCGATCGGCAAAGCGTCGGTTTACCGCGAAGGCAGCGATCTTTCGATCATCACCTACGGCGCCACGGTCTACACGGCCGCGGAAGCCGCCGGTGAACTGGAGAAGGAAGGCTATTCGATCGAGATCATCGATTTGCGCACGGTGTTTCCATTCGACGAGGAAACCATCCTAGAGAGCGTGCGCAAGACGTCGAAGGCGCTTGTTTTGCATGAAGATACGTTGACCTGCGGAATCGGCGCCGAAATCGCCGCCCGGATCACCGAGCACGCTTTCGACAGTCTGGATGGGCCTGTGGTGAGGGTAGCTGCCGCCGATACGCCGATACCGTTCAGCCCGCCGCTGGAAAAGGCATTTCTCCCGGACGTGGAGAAGGTTCTGGCGAAGGCGCGCTGGCTTCTAAACTACTGAAGCTGCGCGGCCTCGGCCATTTGCCGGGCGGCCCGCTTTGCGGACCGCGCCACCAGTTGCCGCAGGTCCAGCATGTGCTCCGGCACAAACTGCCGGCGGGACCATTTGCATCCGGGTTCGAACTCGACGCCGACGAAATACCCAATTTCGCGGTAGATGCAGTAGCGCACGCGGCCGCGGAACTCTCCCTTGGGGTGCGCGATGCGCAATGCGGTTTCTTTCGGTAACGGATCGTCGAGTTGGAGGCAGGCGCCACCCAGAGAGATATCCTCCAGGTTGGCGACCTTGGTCTTCTGACGGCCGAGCTTATCCCGGAAGTAGATCCTTACCAGGTCAGCGCAGAGCATTCGAGGTTGAGAGCGCCGCTCTTCCATAACCCCACTATCGACGTTCGCAACGGAAAGGTTTAGACACTCAACAGGCTAGCAGTTCCCGGAGGGGTCGTAGGTAATGCACCTGAGACCTATATCCGGTTAAACATCTGTATGACCTTAGTGAGAGACTTGAATTTCAGGATATACGGAACCATTTTTGTCTCTCGAGCGTCGATTTCCTCGGCGCGTTTCAGGACCTCGGCGGCCTTCTCGGACGGCACGCGGACCACGCCGTCCTCGCCCCCCACAATGATGTCGCCGGGTTTAATGAGCACGCCGGCGCAGCGCACCGGCGTCTGATTGGACACGCTGGCGTAACGGCCGACGCTGGTGGCCGAGGTGATGCTGCGCGAAAAAACCGGCAATCCGAGCGCGCGTATTTCGGCCACGTCGCGCACGCCGCCGTCGACAATGACGCCGGCCATTTCACGCGATTTCGCCGTGGTGGCCATCAATCCACCAATGCCGGCGATGTCGAGTCCGTCCTCAATAACGATGACGGCCACATCACCGGGCTTGCTGTTGTCGATGATTTCCACGACGTGTCTGGCGCTCAACGGCGGTGTAGCCTTCTCGGGCGGCGCCGGTTTCACCAGGGCGGTGATGGCACGGCCCACGATCTGTGTGCCCACGCGCGGGCGCATGTCGTGGGACAGGAAGCCGCGCTCGCCCGTCACCTGATCGACGGCATCGGCGACGCTGGCCACGGTGGTTTTGGAAAAGCCCGCGATCAACGGATCGGCCGGTGCGGCGGCGAAAGCGAAAACGACAAATATGGCAGCCAAAGCGGCCAGACTGATCACGATGACGGTGCGCTTCATATGTGTGTTCTCCGTGCGATGGTGTTCCCCGGCCATTCTACACTGTTGGGCTATGCGTGGTATGTTCGGAATTATGAGCCGATTCATCGCATTCCTACTCGCTGCCTGCCTGTTGTGTGCCGGGCCCGCGCTCGCGCAGAACGTGAAGCCGGAAGAGTTGATCGCGCGCGGTAAGGCGTTCGTCGATCTGATGGCGAAAGAGGATTTCGCCGGTGCCAACAAGATGCTGGACGCCTCGGTTCAGAAGATGCTCACGCCCGAGCGGCTCGCCGGCGTATGGAAGATGCTGCCGGCGCAGTTCGGCGCGTATCAGAAGCAGGCGGGCGCCAAGCACGAACGCGCGGGGATGAACGAACTGGTGATCGTAAATTGCGAGTTCCAACGTTCGCCCATGGACTTCCGCTTCACCTTCAACAGTTCCGGCGGCATGGTGGGAGTGCGTGTGGCGCCGGGCGCCGTGGTGGTGCCAAAGCCGGACAACGTGAAGGAAAGCGAACTGGTGGTGGATGCGGGCAATTGGCCACTGCCGGCCACGCTTTCGACGCCCGTCACTGGTGGGCCGTTCCCGGCCGTGGTGCTGGTGCACGGCTCCGGCCCTCATGACCAGGACGAGACTATGTTCACCAACAAGCCGTTCCGCGATCTGGCCTATGGCCTGGCTTCGCGCGGCGTCGCCGTGCTGCGCTACATCAAGCGAACCAAGGAATACCCCAGCCGTTCGACAGCCGGCGGCGCGATCACTCTGAAGGAAGAGACTGTGGATGACGCCGTGGCCGCCGTGGCGCTGCTCAAAAAGACCGAAGGCATCGACGCCAAGCGCATCTTCGTGCTGGGGCATAGCTTGGGCGGCATGGCCATTCCGAGAATCGG
>CAZDIZ010000014.1:25362-31457 GCA_964505625.1 uncultured Solibacteraceae bacterium
TACAAGCCCGCCGAAGCGGCGAAGCAACTGAAGCAGCCCATGCTGATTCTGCAAGGCGAGCGCGACTACCAGGCAACCATGGAGGACTTCAGCGGCTGGAAGTCGGCGCTGGGCGATCGCAAGAACGTGGTCTTCAAGACTTACCCGAAGCTGAACCACCTGTTCATCGCCGGTGAAGGAAAGATCCTGCCCGCCGAATACATGCGCCCGGGCCGCGTGGACCAAACCGTCATCGAAGACATCGCGGCTTGGGTCAAGGCGCAGTAGTAGGGCGAGCTTTTCCAGTGGGCTTAGCCGGCTGGAAAGCCGGCTAGCGGCCTAAAAGGCCGCTCTACATGTCGCACCGGAACTGCGCCGCCGGTTTCGGTGTCAATAGAGAGTGTGACGTCCCAATTGGCTATCGGCGCCGTTGCCTTGGCTCTCATATCCGTCGGCCGCAACTTGCCCGCGAAGACAAGTCGCTCCGGGCGTTGGTGGCCGCCTCGTAGTAACACAAGAGCCGTTCATTCGCCTGCCGAATAGGTTCAGAAGGGGAATATGGACGAGCCGAATCAGGCGATGGTGCACGCGCTCCCGGAGGAACTAGTCGGGGCTATCATGCGAGCTTCCGTGCGCACCGCAGCCGCCGTAAGTGACGAGATGAAGGTGGGGCTGGACAGTCTGGCCACGATCGCATCCGTCGCGCCATGGGTCGGGTTGTTCGGCACGTTCATGGGCATTGAGAATTCGTTTGGCGAATTGCCCGGTGAGAAGTCCGCGTGCATGGCGGCCGTCGCCGGCAGGATATCGGTTTCGATGTGGACGACTGGCCTGGGCCTTCTGGTGGGACTTGCCTCGCTGTGGTGCTACAAATACCTTACGGGCAAATTAGAAGCCTACCGGTCTGAGATGGAACGCGCACCCTTTGAGTTAGTCGATCAACTGTCAAGGTACTGTGGGCGGTGGGAGTTTGATCCCACAAATCCACGAGTGGGCGGCGAGGCCATGTTCGGCGAGCGACCTTTGGATGAGCTAAAGCAGGACGAGAGCTTCTGGCGTCGCTCTATGTTACTAACCGGTGCCTCACTATTTGCGGCATGGTGCCTGCAAGTCACGCGCTACTTCGATCACGATTTACGTCCCTTCGATTCCGCCACATGGATGGCGTGTATGTACGTTCTGTTTGTGTTGTGCGTTTCCTGCCTCCCCGCGCACGTTGTGTGGAGCAGATTCTTGCGCCGGAGGCGTGGCGGCTTGGCGCTGCTGGCCTCCGTAATCTGCCTGTGCTGGTGCTTGACCGAACTGGTGCTTCACATCCATCTCTTGTGAAGCGGTGTTCCCAGCCGAAGCTGGACCGTCTGTTCGGCGCGCGCTTGAGTGACGGTGCCGTGGCGGAAGTCTGGACACAAATCGAATCAGGGATGATCAACCTGACCGTACTGGAATCCGGAAAAGCTGGCAGTGGCAATCAGTGGGCACAAGACACGGCGTGTGTTCGCCCGCTACAATAACGTGATAGATAAGGATCTGGCCCAGGCGGGCGACGTGCTCGCCCAGGAACTCGCCGGACAGGCCGCCAAAAACGGTTGCGGTGAGCATCTAGGCGAACCGCCAGATTCCTGCAACAGTTCGGGCCCTTAGCTCAGCGGTTAGAGCAGCGGACTCATAATCCGTTGGTCGTAGGTTCAAATCCTACAGGGCCCACCAAGTCCGATTTTTCATTCCAGGGACACCCACGAACCGCAGAGCGTTGATGGCGGCCTTGAAGGCCGTGGCAAGGAAGCGCTCGGAGCCATGGACCCACTGTGCACGCTCCGGTATTCCGCCACGCACGTGGACAAGCACCATATGGTCTTCCGGCTCGATGCCGTGGATGCCTATGAGCGCAAGCTGGTCAAGCAGATTGAAGTGGCTTCGGCCGTGATCGAGGGAGCACACAACAAGCCGTATGTGCGCCTGATGGCGGCCAGTAACAAGAAGGGCGCCATCAGCGCGAAGGTCGAACTGGACGTGCAGTCGCTTCATGGTGTCCAGCGAAAACCGGTTGTGGTGCAGGATGGCGACGATCTGGAGCAGACCACGGGCCGTGCGGTTTACGCCGACTGCCGCGTGGGTGAGATTCGGGTGGGCAAAGGCAGCGAGTTCCTGGAACTGCGCGTTCCCGGCGGCGAATGTTTCCTCAAACTTGGCGAGACCTGGGGCGGCGTAGATGCGCTCACCGTTCAACGTGAGATGATCCGCCGGACCATCAAAGAGCACTTGGACAAGGAGAAGCGGCTCCGGCCGCAAGGCATTAAAGTCCTGTCGCTCTTCTTCGTCGACGCCGTCGAGCGGTACCGCAAGTACGACGACACGGGCAATCCCATCAAGGGCGACTACGCGCGGATCTTCGAAGAGGAATATCGCCGGCTGGCCAAGCATCCCGACTATCACACGCTCTTCCAGGAAGTCGATCTGAGCCGGGCCGCCGAAGAAGTCCACGACGGCTACTTTTCCATCGACCGAAAGAAGGTGGGCAGCAAGACGGTTGAGCTGTACAAGGACACGCGCGGAGACTCGAAGGCGGACGACGACACCTACAACCTCATCATGAAGGACAAGGAGAGGTTGCTCAGTTTCGAGACGCCGCTGAAGTTCGTCTTTTCCCATTCCGCTCTGCGCGAAGGCTGGGACAACCCAAACGTCTTTCAGATCTGCGCGCTGCGCGATATCCAAACGGAGCGGGAGCGGCGGCAGACCATTGGCCGCGGTCTGCGCCTATGCGTGAATCAGAACGGCGAACGATTGCGCGGCTTTGATGTGAACACGCTGACGGTCGTTGCCACCGAAACCTACGAGCAGTTCGCGGAGAACCTTCAGAAGGAGATCGAGGAAGACACCGGTATTCGTTTCGGCATCGTGGAAACTCACCAGTTCGCCGGCATCGCCGTGCAAGGCGAGGACGGCGCGGCGGCCCCGTTGGGCTTTGAGCAATCCAAGGCGCTGTGGGAGTACTTGCGGCAACAGGGGCACATTGATGCGAAGGGCAAGGTGCAAGACTCGTTGAAGAAGGTGCTCAAGGAAGGAGTGCTTCCGCTGCCGGATGCCTTTGCCGCGCAACGTCCCGAGATCGTCGAGATTCTGCGGAAGTTGTCTGGCCGACTGGAGATCAAGAACGCCGACGAGCGCCGGCCCGTTCACACGCGCCAAGCCGTGCTGGAGAGCGCCGAGTTCAAGGCGCTGTGGGATCGGATCAAACACAAGACGACCTACCGTGTACTGTTCGATAATGAGCGCCTGATCGAGGACTGCGTGATGGCGCTGAAGAACGCGCCGCCAGTGGCGAAGACCCGGCTCCAATGGCGCAAGGCCGATATCGCGATCGGTAAGGCGGGCGTTGAGGCCACTGAGGTCGCCGGTGCGGCCACGGTGATCCTCAACGAGGATGACATCGAACTCCCGGATATCCTGACGGAGCTGCAGGACCGCACCCAACTAACGCGCCGCAGCATTCAGCGGATTCTGGCGGGGAGCCTCCGGCTTAACGACTTCACCCGCAATCCGCAACAGTTCATCGAAATCGCCGCCGAGGCGATCAACCGGCGCAAGCGCATGGCGCTGGTGGACGGCATCAAGTATCAGCGTCTCGGAGACGAGTTCTACTACGCGCAGGAACTGTTCCAGCAGGAAGAACTGACCGGATACCTCAAGAACATGCTAACGGACGCGCAGAAGTCCGTTTACGAGCATGTCGTGTACGACTCCGACACGGAGCGGAGCTTCGCCGATCAACTCGAAAAGAACGCCGACGTGAAGGTGTACGCGAAGCTGCCTGGTTGGTTCAAGGTGCCGACGCCGCTCGGGTCGTACACCCCTGACTGGGCGGTTCTCATCGAACGTGACGGAACCGAGCGCCTCTATTTCGTCGTCGAGACCAAGAGCAGCCTGTTCGTCGATGACATCCGGGCCACGGAGCAGGCGAAGATCCAGTGCGGCGAGGTCCATTTCAAGGCGCTGGAAAAAAGTGACAACCCCGCGCGGTTTGTTAAGGCATCCACGCTGGACGACGTCCTGTCGGGTCAGGTGTAGCACCGCGCTTCTTGGCGCGAGCGTGGAGTAAGCCGGCGGGTCGCGCTTGAAGATAGTCTCTCGGCGTGACGGCGCGCGACCGCAATGCCGGGTGGTTTCAGATCTTCCGGTCCCGGGCATTGCAGGTGTACTTGAAGTCACACCCCGACCTCGCGCAGTCGGTGAAGGAGCGGCACATTCGCTCGTCCGAGTACTCCGCTCACATTCCGCCGGAGGATCTGCAGAAGATTGATACGGTTGCTCAGTCCAAGGCGGATGCGAAGTGTCGGGTTGCTCCGGTTGCTTGATGCGGGGCGCTACGCGCCCGTTTTCTTTCAGACTTCGACACGTCATCCCTCGGGAGGGGCGCGCGGCTAAACGCGTCGTAAGTCGCGTGCTTCGTTTTGTTTGCCGTGACGATCGCATGGATGAGTGCGCTCAATGCGTCGCATTCTGCTACGCGGCTGATACAAAGAGGCTTAATGCTCCGGAACTCGATTATATCGCAGGCTGAGAAAGCGCCGCCCAAAGATCCGCAGATCAATATTCGAGTGCCCTATGACAGTTACTGCCGCGTCACCGAAGCTGCCAAGAAACACGGCCAGACCCCAACCCAGTTCTGCCGTGACGCCGCGCTCGCCGCTTCCGACTTGGTTCACCCACCCGCGCTGGACTCGGCCATCACAGCCGTCCAGAACATTGTCCGAGACCTCTACTCTGACCTCGCGCGACTCAGCGACTCTTCCACCGAACGAATCCTCGCTGGTGTGCTCACGGCAATCGAAGAAATCCTCGCGGTTCGCACCATCGTTCTCAACGTTGCCAGCAACATGCGACAGCTTTCTCCCACCGAGTTGGAGAGTCTGAAAGCGTTCGCCAACTCCGGCAAAGCGGCTCTAGCTCGACAAGCTCTGTCCGCCCACCTCGGCACTGGAACCACCACGGAGCCACCCCATGCCTGATCAGCAACTCTACCCTGTTTCAATCACCGAGCCCTGGCCGCGCCAGCGGAACCGTTGGATTCTGGTCGCCCTCGTCCTCGGCTTCACAGCCGCTGTCCTAGTCATCGGATTCGACCGGAAGCGCCTCGACCCCATTGAGGAGCTTCACCTTTCCGGCTGCATACGGTCCAATCTGCCGTGGTTCACCGGCAAGCAAGCGCCCTACGACTTCCTTGAACTGACCTCCTCAGAAGGAACAGTGCTCGCTCGGCCGGGCGACGCTACCGTCGACATCGAGTCCACGAACGGCCTCGCCGTCTCGGCCGATGCTGCGGCCCTCGGCGTCACCACCATCACCAAGGTTCACCGCTCGCGCGCGCTCACAGAACGGATCCGCCCCTTTCTGAAGAGTTACATGTACCGTGCCTGTGAGTTCACCGCCGAGTTCTACAACGGCGCGCGAGGCGATATCATCCTGAACCCACTCGACCAGCGCTGTCCGTATTGGGCTCCGGCCGACGAACTCGCCACAAACACCAAGGCGCTCACCCTCGCCGAGTCTCTCTTTCCCGACACAAACGCCCAGAACCAGGCTTTTGTCCAGACTCCTCGCAAGATTTTTGTTCACCTCCTGCAATACGAACCCGATCCCGAGACCCTGGCTGTGTGGCTCTCGCTCCCCGATTAAATTAACCCGCGCGTCGCCGGAATTGAGACGGCTCAAATGCTGGGTAAAGAGGCGGGCGCTCAACGCGAGCCTTCAGAAGCTACCTCAGCTTGAGACCGCACTCACTGAGGCTCGCAACCAGATCAAGGTGGTAATCGGCTTCCAGAGCCAAAACTAATTGCAGGAACGCTTTGGTGACAAACGGTTCCCGTGGCTGCGGACCTCTCTGCGATCGCCGCTGCAACCAGCGCCTCCCCTCATCTCTCGTGCGAGCGTCGCCAGGCAAATATCGGGTGCTCTGGAAAGTAATGGGGGCTAGACCGGCCACCGTCGGCGATGAAGGCGTCGGCGTAGCAGGCCGGTTCGGTCTCGCTATCGTTAATGCCGATGAGCTCGAACGTTTACAGCTTTCCATAAGAGCCCGGGATGGTTCTTGATGCGTTCCGCAAGTGCATGGTCAT
>CAZDIZ010000014.1:31557-35331 GCA_964505625.1 uncultured Solibacteraceae bacterium
GCTTTCCATAAGAGCCCGGGATGGTTCTTGATGCGTTCCGCAAGTGCATGGTCATCGGTGAGTAACGTTGGCTCGATGATCGCGTCGTCCAGTAGGCGAGTCAGAAAACGGGATTCGCGATCCGACAGAGGCAGGACCAGTTGCAACCTGTCGCGGACTGTCTCGACCAGTCTCGGCACCAGTTCAGGCTGGTTTTCCGTGGCCGTCCGACGCAAGACCGGAATAAGTTCGTTCTTGAGTTCTCGCGGGCTGAATCCAACGTTTCGCGCTGCTACACTGCGCCAGTCCTTCCGGTTCAGCGCGCCATAGACTACGAAAGCCAACCGGAGCCGATCGGCGTGGAACTCCTGGGTTGTGAGAAGTTGATGTGCGTCGAACAGGTCACGACTGGCATGGCGTGCGAGTAACGCGGCAAGCTTCCCGGCTCCAAGTTCATGGACGTCCATTATCGCGATGTCCAGCGCTCTGGTTGTTCCGAGTGCATGCGAATCCATACGTCGAATGGGCCATAGTGGCGCGCGGAACATGTAGCTGATGTCGAGTTTCAGATTGCCGCCACCACCCAGAGCACTCTCATAGCGAAGCGCAAAACGTCCTCCGGCGTGTTCGTCGGCCGGTGAACGCACGACGGTTATGCCCTCGCGTGAGCATACCGCGGCTAAGGCATCTTCCACTCTTGGCCGATCGGTTTGCATCGTGGCGACATCTGTAGCCCCAACGTAGTTGAGATCGATGTCCACGGACAGTCTTGGCAAATCCAAAATGAACAGATTCAGGGCGGTGCCGCCCTTGAGCGCGATGCGTTCTCTCAAAAACGGGTGCTGGTTGAACCCGCTCAACAAGGTCAGAAGATGAATCACCTTCTCCAGGACTTCGGGCCGAAAGCCGGTTGCCTCCGACTCTCGCAACAACCGTTCCCGAGATATCTTCACGCGATCTCCTCCCAACTGCGATTCAGAATCTCCGGCGGGACGATCAGGCGCCAGTCGGCAACCAGCCGTCCCGATTCACGCTTGCTGCGTTCCAGATAGCAAGGTCGCTCCGGACGATGCTTCCGAAGTGGCACGAGATGCGTGTCTTCGACCATCAGGGCCTTTCGATGCTGGTCGAGGAAAAACCCAACTTTCGCCGCCGTCGTGGCGTTTTTGAGCATCAGGGCATACTTCACCACCTGATCGAGCGCGAAGTACTCGACAGATTCGAGAGATCGCCAGATCTCTTCCCACCCACCCCCTAGCGTCGGGCGGTCCAATAGGTCCACCATGGTCCGCTCAAGAGAAGTGACTCGGATCTCTGTGCCCATGCGATCTACCTTGGTTACTCCGAACGATTCGCTGCCGCTCTGGAGAAGCGCTTCTCGAAATGACACCCCGCGGAATACATTGCCACGAATCTGAGCCTTCCGCACGGCCCGATGCGTCAGAAAGACGAACTCTTCATGAACCGAATGCGCTTTTCCATGGAACTCAAGCGCTGTGTGGTAGGCCAGGACCGCATCGTCGGCCATCTTCCCAGTCACAAGATAGGAATCTGGCTGGTACGTCTCCGGATTCGTTCCAAATGGAACCGCTGCGTACAGCCCCCGGCGAAGGCGCAGGAGGCGCCCGGACCGTACATGGTGAGCCAACAGCGACTCCTGCGCTCGCTGGTTCCGGGAATATCGAGAGCCGGGGCGCGCCGCGAACTCGTCCACAGTGAAGACCGGATGTCGGGCAAAGAACTCATACGTAGAATCTGACATTTCTTTTTGTTACACGCAATCAAACTGTGTATATTGATTTATATCGTCAAATAGCCCAGTTGTCAACATCGCTCGAAACACATATCAAAACCACGTGGTTCGAGAGAGATTGTCAACTCAAACGTATCTCGACGCTCCGCGCACAGGGCCCATCTCGCCATACACATCGAATGCCGGAACAGCTTCCACAATGTAGCCGAACTTCTTGCCACAGATGGCTGCGATGAGGACTGTGGCCTCGGTTAAGGCGTCCTCGCCCGCCGCCTCAGCCGTTCCTCATCCGAGATGCCCGCTGCTCGCCTATCCCTCGTCCGCCTCGGACGTCGGCCGGCAGTGCGACAGTCACTCATGCTCACTGGTCGCTGCACCGTCTCGTTCGCATACTTCTTCCGCAGGAGCAGATCGCGGAGTTCAATAAGCTGGCAGAGACAGATGTGCGGTAACGCGGCAACATACACCTACGACGATCTGGGGCATGTCCACGCGGCCACCAGTGCTGATGGCAAGACGACGTACGAGTACGATGCCAATGGAAACAAGACGGACGGTCACGTTGCGGATCACTGCGGCACTGCGCCGTGTCGACGGCCAAGGCAGACGAAAGCTGCCTTTCACGATTCCGGCCGGAACCACCACAGCGAAGTTCGATGGAGGATCTGTCCAATTGCAAACCGGAACTCTCGCTGGAAGTCTGACTCTCACAGCGGAGATCGGGCCGGACGGCCAGACGCCGATCGTGGCCATGTCAGCTTCGAGCATTGCTGTTGCCGCGCCGGTAATCACTTCGGCACGAGTGCTCCACCGCGACGACTACTGCATCGAAGTCGAAGTAAACGGCTACTCCGCGACCGGTGATGTCGCCACGGCAACCTTCGCCTTCGCCGGTGCCGGCGCGCTTCCGCCACCCAAGACGCTGAACGTGCAAGCACTCTTCGACGCCTGGTACCTCTCGGAAGCAAGCAAACGCCAAGGGGGTAGCTACAAGTACGTTCAGAAGCTGAGCTTCACGGCTCGCCCTTCCGACTTGACCGCTGTCACGATTACGCTCACAAACGGAGTCGGCCCCAGCCAGCTATCTCTCCTGGTTCCTGAAGCGACGAGAGACCGCCGTCACTTACGCCGTCCGACACTGCTGCTCCAACACCAAGCCGCGCCACTCGATCCATGCCTCACGCGCACCCTTCCGCATGCTTCGAAAGTGAGACATTCCGCGCGCGTTGAAAAAACGTGGTTCCCGCAGTGCTCACTAGACTTGTCAGCGACCGGTTTGCTCTCGGTTGCGGAGGCGGTGGGCCGGGCTTCGTCACGAACGATGCGGGATCAAGTGATCCCGTGGGCAATGGCGCATGGCACCAGTGGTAATCATGGGAGAGATGGCAACGCAAAATCAGTGATTCATGGACAGTACAGAGTCGTCCATGGGTCGCCCCACCCTCACCGCCATGCAGCTATCTGCCCAACCATCCACCGTCAACGACGAGCGTTGTGCCATGCACGTAGTCTGAAGCCGGCGATGCCAGAAACACCGCCGCCGCTCCAAGATCCGATGGACGTCCCCAACGCCCCGCGGGAATACGCGCTAGTATGGCCTGGCTTCGCTCGGGATCGCCTCGCAGCGCGGCCGTATTGTCTGTTTCAATGTAACCCGGTGCGATGGCGTTGACGTTCACGCCGCTGGCGGCCCATTCGTTGGCGAAGGCGCTGACGAGCTGGTTGACACCGCCCTTGCTGGCTGCATAGGACGGGACATTGATGCCGCCTTGGAACGCCAGAAGAGATGACGTGAAGATGATCTTGCCAGAGCGTTGCTGGACCATGCGCCGCCCAATCTCGCGTGTGAGTATGAATGCCGAAGTCAGGTTGACGTGCACAACCTTGTCCCAGTAATCGTCGGGATGGTCGGCGGCCGGTTGGCGCAGGATGGTGCCAGCGTTATTGACCAGAACGTCAATGACGGGGTTTTCAGCGGTCACGCGTTCAATGAACTGGTACAGCGCGTCGCGGTCCGCGAAATCGCATTGATACGGCGTGAA
>CAZDIZ010000014.1:35431-45415 GCA_964505625.1 uncultured Solibacteraceae bacterium
ACTGAAGCAGAATCTCCGCTTTCTTGGCGCTCACTTTGAGTGGCGCAACGTCCACAGCGTAGAACTGCAATTCTGGGCCGAGAACAGCCGTCGTCGTGCGCAACGTAAGCCGTCCCGGCGCCGGACCGTTGCCGACACGCAACGTATCGTCGACAAACTGAATGCCGAAACGTCCGGCAAGTTGGTTCAGATGGGTGAACTCGGCGTTGCCGCGGTTGTTGCCGAACAGAACCAATCGCCCGCCTTTGGACACCCACTTCACCAACGCATCGACTTCTTGCGGTTGTATGTAGTTCGGCTTTGGCGCCTCCGATGGTGTATCGGGATCCACAACGATGAAGCAATCTACCTTGGCAAGCGCCTTTGGTGTTACCGGCGTCGGAACCGTCGTTAGCTCCGCGCCCAAACCTCGCAGCAGGGTCGCGAGGTCAGAGAATCCTCCACTGTCGCGCTCGTCCCATCGATAGTGTCCCGGCCTTTGCGGTTCATTGTTGTGGTAGGCATCCAGTGCCACCACGGGCCGCGCCTCCGAACCCCAACTCACATTAATTAGAGCGCCCGCGACAACTAACAAAACTCGAAGACGCGCGTCTGGAAGTATCGACAATCGCTGTTCCTCCTTTTTGTTCAAAGTAGCTCGCCCGCATCGACCCAGTCCATGTCGTCGAAATCCTGATTCTCTCCCGCCATGCCCCAGGCGAAACGATAGCCGCGAGAACCCACACCACAATGAAGCGACCATGGCGGCGACAGCACCGCCTGCCGGTTGCGCACGATCACGTGGCGCGACTGGCGCGCTTCGCCCACAAGATGCATGATAAAGCCGTCGTCGAGGTCGAAATACAAGTAAACCTCGGACCGCCTGTCATGCGTGTGCGGCGGCATCGTGTTCCAGACGCTTCCAGGCAGCATTTCGGTGAACCCCATCATCAGTTGGCAACTCGGAATTCCACCCGGGCAGATGTAGCGATGCAGCCGGCGGTGGGCGCAGTTTTCCGGATCTCCGATTTCGGCGACCAACGCGTCCGAGCGGCAGGCTCTACGCACCGGCAACGGCCGGTGCGCCGGACAACTCAGCAGATAGAAGGCGGCCGACCGCGCCACTTCGGCGCCACCGTTGGATCGAAAAACCACATCGCGCGCACCCGCTCCAATGTACAGGCAATCAAGTGGTTCCATCCGGAATTCCGCCTCGTCCACTCGAATCGCCCCCGGACCGCCGATGTTCAGCACACCAACTTCGCGCCGCTCGCAAAACGAGCCGGTTCCAAACTCTGGCAACGCGGGAAGATGAACATCCTCGCGAGGTATCACGCCGCCCACGACCAGACGATCCAAGTCCGTGGCGTACAGCCGCAACGCTCCGGGCTCGAATAGCCGGTCAAGCACAAACTGCGCCCGCAGTTGCGCGGTCGGCAACGTGGCGATCATGTCCGGTCTCGCGGATAAAACCCGCGTAAGGGCTTTCGACGTGGCGTCCTGTGTTTTAGAATATGAATTGGTACGTTTCACGATGTACCGTCCAAAATCTGGCTTTTGAGATCTTCGACAACAAGGGACAGCTTGTGCAGATACAAGTTCTTCACAAAACGCTTGACATACTCGAAGCGCTGAAGAATCAGACCGAGGGGCTTTCGCTGGCCGCGGCTGCACGCCAGGTGAAGATGCCTAAGGCCACCGTGTACCGAATTCTCAACACCCTGGAGGCGCGCGGTTACCTGGACCGGCAGTCGGAGGGCTCCTATCGCATCTCGAATAAACTCTTCGCCCTGCAGAGTCCGAAGTCTCTGGAAGAAACGTTGCGATCGGCAGCGCAGCCGGTCATGGAGCGTTTGGCAATTGAATGCCGCGAAACCGTGAACCTTGGCGTTCTCGACGCTGGCGAGGTGGTCGTGATTGCCACCGTGGAGAGCCCACAGGCAATTCGAATGAGCTCGAAGGTGGGCAATCGCAGGCTTATGCACACCACCGCTCTCGGCAAGGTCCTGCTTGCGGGCATCGACGACTCGGAGATCCGGCGCCTGGCACGGTTGAAGGGGCTCCCGGCGCTTACTCCGAAGAGCATCGGAACCATCGCGGCATTGCTGGCTGAAGTTCATTCCGTGCGAAAGCGCGGCTACGCCCTCGATAACCAAGAGAACGAACTCGACGGCCGCTGCCTGGCGGCTCCCATTCGGGGCGCCGACGGACAGGTTGTCGCCGCGCTTAGCGTTTCGGGGCCCGTTTTCCGGATGGACCTGCGGCGCATCCGCTCGCTGCAGCCCGCTCTTGGCGCGAGTTGCCAGGACATCTCACAAGCGCTGGCTGGTTGATCGTTCCAGCTCCTGGCGCCTGTTCGCGTTCGTCCCTTCGGAAAGGCATGATAGCGCCCCCAGGTGGAGCCTGTCAAGACATCGTCTCACAATAAAAACCATAGTGGATCACATTGTGAACTATTATGGCCCCGATGCCGGCGTGATCACACGACCCCGCGGCTCCGGCGCCCCAATGTATCACAATGTGAACCAGTGTGGATTGCATCGAGAAAAGATGGCTTGACAGCGCTGGTTCGCCGCGATTACAATACCGTTTCGATATTCGCTCGTGAAAACCAGATTCGCGGTCCGCGGCCGGCAGTCCTCCCGCGCCGCGGCTTGGAGGCGATATGAGATTTGTCCAAAACGCGCTTGCCGTCGGCTTGACCGCACTGGCCGCATGCATGTCCGTGCGGGCGGCCGGAGACGACACTCTCGTCCAGGCTCGAACCCAGGAAGTTCATGGTCTGATCTGGCAAAACTACATTCAGCCGGAGACGCAGCTATTGCTCACAAGGCTCGACATGGGCGGACGGCCTTTCTACGTCGCGGGCGTGGTCCAGAGTCCTTCCATTGAGGACGCTTCGCTTTACGGCGGAATGTACCTGGACGCGCTGTTGCAACGCTATGCGGTGACGCGCAAGCCGGGCGCCGGTGAGGATGCGCGCACCATCTATCGTGGATTGATTCGGAACTGCACCATCATTCCTTCCGACGGTCTGCTGGCGCGCGGCGTGCATCCGGACGGAAAAACATATTGGGGAGAACCGTCGGCCGACCAATACACGGGCGTGGTGTTCGGTCTTTGGCGTTACTACCGGAGTTCGTTGGCGACGCCGGCCGAAAAGGCCGAAATCGCGAACGTCATCCGGAAGATGCTGCTCCGGTTGGAGCGGGACCATTGGACGGTTCTCGATGAGCATGGCAAACCGACGCGGTTTGGCGACATCGGCGCTCTTGTTTCCACCCGAGCCGAACGCCTTCTGGCGCTGTTGCTCGCCGCCCACGATGTGACGCGAGAGGAACGCTTCTTGCGCCTTTACGCGCAGGAAAAGCAGCAGCGCCTGGCGTTGTGCGGGAACTACACCGCACGAATGGGAGAGCCTTGGGTACAGATCCAGAACGCTATGGCCCTCCGGATATTGCTCGACCTGGCCACGGACCGCGCCGACCTGGAAGTCTACGAACGCGGCGCACGGACCGTGGCGGAAGTGTGCGCCCGCAGCCTCTCCGGCTACCGCCGGATCGTGACTCCCGAAGGCAAATTCATGACACGAACCCAGATGAAAGCCGAGGGACTGTGGAGCGAGAAGGCTCTGACCGTAGTGTTGCGCAATCCGTGGGATGCCATCTTCTCGATCCTGTTGTTGAACGATCAACGATACTTCGCCGAATCCATGGAGGCGTGCCGCGCGATGATCCTCGGCGTCAACTTTTCCGAGTTGCGCTATGCCGGCTACATCTTTCAGGCCGAGAACTGTTATTGGCTGGCCGTTCAACGGCGCCTTCTCCGCCATGAATCGGCTCGGGATCTAGAAACGCGAGCTGAAACGTACCGTCTGTTGCTGGACGACGTCTACGGCGGCGAATCTAGCCGCACCATTAGTCTTCGCTAACCCCTCTTCGCTTGGAGAGGACCTTCTTACAAGGAGATAGTCATGTTGCAGTCTTTCTTGAAAGGCGTGGCGTGGATTGTCTTTGCGCTCGCGCCCATAGTCTTGAGCGCCCAGGAAACTCGAGGCACCATTTTTGGGCGTCTGACTGACGCACAAGACGCTGTTGTGAGCGGCGCCACCGTCAGGGTGACAAACGTCAACACCAACGCTGCGATCACCGTGCAGACGAACGATACCGGATACTACGAGGCCACCTTTCTGCTGCCCGGCAGCTACGAAGTGACGGTATCGAAGACCGGATTCCGGCAATCGATACGAGGTGGAATTACGCTCGCTCTCGGCGCTCGTCTTGGAGTAGACGTGCGTTTGGAAGTCGGCCAGACATCCACCAGCGTGACGGTTGAGGCCGAGAGCCCCATTCTAGAAGCCGGGCACGTCTCAGGAGGACGCACACTGGACACCAGAACCATTGAGAGCCTGCCGCTTTTCTACGGGAATTCGACCGACTTGCTGCGATTCGCGCCCGGCGTCTTCAGCAGCGGCGTGAATGCGCAGACCAACAACTTCCACGCTCTCAGCCCTGGAATGGATACCACGATCGCCGGCGGCGTGGGGCAGAACACATTCTCGCTCGATGGTGTGCCCAACATCGCCCGCAGCGGACCGTCGGATTCAACCGCCTATCAACCGGCCCAGGATTCGGTGCAAGAGATGAGGATCGAAACCTACAACTTCGACGCCTCCATCGGTCATACCACCGGTGTTCATATGGCCATCGTCACCAAGTCCGGCACCAATCAGTTCCACGGCGGCGGAAGCGATTCCATGTTTCAACAACGTTGGAACGCCACGCCATTCTTCACCAAGCAGAACTACTACAAACAGATAAGCCAGGCGGAAGCCGCCGGCAACCATACGCTTGCCGAAAAGTACCGCGCGTCACAGATGCAGCCATCGGGCCACGCCAACACCTATTGGGCCAGTCTTGGAGGCCCTGTCTCCATACCAAAGGTGATCAACGGGAAAGACAAACTCTTCTTCTTCTTCGGTTACAACGGTGTCGCTTTCCGTTCAACCGAATCACCCACCAGCCTCAGCCACACGGTGCCGACGCTCAGCCAGCGCAGCGGAGATTTCTCCGATCTCTTGCTGGTGAACGCCTCGCGTTATCAACTCTACGATCCCACCAGCGTTCGCGCCGATCCGGCGCGTCCCGGACACTACATTCGCGACCCGTTTGCTGGCAACGTCATCCCCACTTCTCGAATCGTCAATCCGGCCTACTCCGCTTACACCAAGATCCTTCCAACACCCAACAACAATCCTGGAAGTTCAACTCTGGAGCCGACAAACAACTACTATGCGGCCGACACTCCGCAGGTCTACGATTACAAGGCCCTCACCAACCGTGTCGACTACCAGCTTTCCAATCGCCACCGCTTCTTCGCCCGCTGGAATTACAATGACTGGTACTCCCACCGCGTGGACTGGCTCTACTCCACCGCAACCGGGCTTACCGAGAGTTATCAGTACCGCGACAACTTTGGTGGCGCGGTCAATTGGGTATTCCTGCCCAGCAGCAACACGGTTCTTGACGTGACAGTCTCCGACAACGACCACGTCGAAGGCAATCGTCCCACCAGCATGGCACTGTCCATGAAGCCGTCGGCCGTGGGGTTGCCGTCTTACATTGACGATCTTGCCGGCAGCTTGGCGATTGCGCCCAGCATGATCATGAGTGGGTACGACACGGTCGGGCCTATGACCAACGGTTATCCGACTCTGGTTCACACTCGAATCAACTCGGCGCAAGCCACGCTATCGCATATCCGCAACCACCACACTCTCCGCGTTGGGTTCGATGCACGGCAGTACTACAAAAACCAGACGACTGGCGGCAACACTTCCGGCAACTTCACCTTCGGCAGCACCTACACCCAGAAGAACGACGACAGCTACACGCCGGCCGGTTCGTTGGGACACAGCTACGCCGCATTCCTACTGGGACTTCCCTCCTCAGCGAGCATCGTTCGCCCAACCGGCCTCGCCATGCACAACATGGCTACAGGCTGGTTTATTCAGGACGACTTCCGCGTCACGCCCAAACTGACGCTCAATCTCGGGATGCGCTTCGAATACGAATGGGGGCCGACCGATCGCTACAACCGGATGATCGGCGCATTCGACAAGACGGCGTCGCTACCGATCGCAGCGGCTGCCGTGGCCGCTTATGCGGCAAGCCCCGTGGCCGAGTTGGCCGCATCGTCTTTCGCCGTCAAGGGCGGGTCGCTCTATCCTGGCGTCAACGGCGCAAATCGGGCGCTCTGGAAATCATATCTTATGCCGATGCCGAGACTCGGCGTGGCGTATCAACTCAACAGCAAGACCGTCTTGCGCGCCGGTTACGGGATCTTCTACGACAATCTGACCGCCTGGTCAGTATCTCCCAGCCAAACCGGCTTTTCGTCGACCACTACCACGACGCCGTCCAGCGATTACGGCATGACCTGGACGAGTGGAACGAACTTCATGAGTAATCCGTTCCCGGTTAAAAGCAATGGCACTCGTTTCGTGGCGCCATTCGGCTCCAGCATGGGCGCGATGACGGTTGCCGGTACCGGATACACCTACTTCAATCCCGATGTGGATCGTGCGCGCCAGCAACGCTGGACCGTGGCTGTGCAGCGGCAAATCGGCGCGTCCACGATGGTGGAGGTCTCTTACGTTGGGACGTATTCCGCGCACGTTTATGTTGGCGGAGGTTACAACGACGGATTAAGCGTCTCGCTCAGCGAGAATGCACTGCCGGCCTCGTATTGGGCCAGCGGCGCCAGCCAGACTCCGGCCACCGCCAACGCGTCCAACCTGACAGCCAACGTGACGAACCCGTTCTACATCGGCAACTTCTCATCACTCCAATCGTCCAACCCAGCCTTGTATGCATACATGGCTTCGAACACCTTCTTCACTCGGACCATGGCAACCAAGGCGCAGCTCCTGCTCCCGTATCCGCACATGTCGGGGCTCACCGAATCGCTTGCTCCGCTCGGCAAGGTCAAGACGCACCAGCTTGACATCAACCTGCAGCGGCGATTTTCCAAGGGGCTGAGTCTGAACGCTAGTTACACGAAGCTGTACAACCAGTCCGCGGTCAGCTTCATGAATTCATACGACACGGTTCCCACTTGGTCGGAAGGACGCATGGGCCGGCCGCATCGCTTCGAAGTGACCAGCGTCGAAGAACTCCCCTTCGGCCACGGACGTAAATGGTTCACCAACGGAGTGCCCGCTCATCTACTTGGTGGTTTCCGCCTTGCCCTGAGTTACGAGTGGCAGCCCGGCCCGCTGATCTCGTTCCCGTCCGTGTTCTATTCCGGCGACGTGTCGAACATCGCTCAAGGCGACAGCATACCGTCGAGGTGGTTCAACACCGACGGGTTCCAGAAGACCGCTTCGTTGGGACCGCAATCGTACCAGTCGCGGGTGTTCCCGTTGACCGTTCCCGATGTCCGGTCACATTCGGCTAATTTTTGGAACGCCAGCATCCAGCGCGACTTCAAGATCAAGGAGAGCCTGACGGTTCACCTTCGCGCCGAAGGACTGAACTTGTTCAACCGCTCCCAGTTCGCCGCGCCGAACACAAGTCCCTACTCGACGAGTTTCGGTGTGGTCACCGCCACCACGGCCAGCTACAACCGTTTCCTCCAGTTTGTGGCTGGCTTCCGCTTCTAACAAACCGACTTCCACGGCCCCGCCAAACTCAGCCGTCACGGGTTTGGCGGGGCCGTGGTGTCTTGGGCGGCCTCAATGCGAATGTGCTTATTCCTGATCACCGTGGCCTGCGCACTGGCGGCGCAGCCCGACATCTACGTGGTTCACGATTCACCGGAGCCAATACTGGTCCTGGCCCGCTTTCTGGATGCCCACGGCCACAAGACCGCGGTGGAAGACCAGGCGCGCTTTCGAGCGCATATGACGACCATCAAGCCTCGCGCCATCTTCATGTACGTCCATCAGACCCTACACGATGATGTGGAGGATGCGTTGATTTCCTACGCGGAGCATGGCGGCCGGTTGATCGTTCTGCACCATGGGATCGCGTCGGGAAGAATGAAGAACAAACGTTGGATGGAATTCCTGGGCGTTCGCATCGAGCCTCGCGAGGCGCCCATTCATGCCTGGGATGTGCTGCGGTGCAACTACGAACTGGTGCAGTTGACCATGCGCAGCCCGATCACAACTCGCGGCGTTCGCTATCGCAACACCACCGAATACATTCCGTCGGACGAACCATCCGCAATGGGCCGTTTTCCGGTGATCACGTTGCCCCAAACCGAACTCTTCTGGAACCACGTATTCACAGACGGGCGTAGAAAGACCGTGCTGTTTGGAATGAAAGGCACTGTCAACGGCAAGCTCTACATGCAGGACCGTGCCGGGTGGATCATGCCGGTGAAGAAAGGGCACGTGCTGTACTTCATGCCAGGCCACTGGCCGCGCGACTTCGAAAACCCGCAATACGCACAAATTCTGCTCAACGCTGTCGAATGCCCGCTTCCGGAGAACTGATGCAGGACGCGATCCGGTCAGTGCTTGTCCCTACAAGAGCGCTTTTGAGAACGCTTCAATGACGTCGTCCTCGTCGCGCTTGGTTAGGCAGGATGGGATGGGGAGCAATATGCTTCTTTCGAAGAGACTGTCCGCCACCGGGCATGCTCCTTTCTCGTAGTCATGCTGAAGAGCACGGTTTTCCGCGAGGTTCCAGGGGAAGCCTTTACGATCGATCGCGGTCTTCTTCACGAGGCTGACGATGTTGTAGTAGAGGTGCAAGCCCCACTCGACCATGACGATGTTCGAAATGCCTTGCGGGTGCGTCACGATTCCTTCGGCGCGGAGTGCTTGGTTCACAAGCCGGGCCGTGGCGGCGTCGGGATACGTCGTAATGAGGAAGCAGCCTGTGTCACCTTCCGGATCCTGAATTGCTCGCGGTTGCACACCTGGAAACGCTTCGAGCGCGTGACGAATGCGGTACTTGCTACGCCTCATTGCGCCGGTGATGGCGGGGAGCTTGCGCAGTTGAACCCGAAGGATCGCGGCACGCAACTCGTCGAGGCGGCACCCCTTGCCCCAAAGACACATGTCCGATTCTTCGAACACGAGTCTGCCCTGTCCGTCACGTGGGTACCCCATGTCGTGGCAGGCAAAGGCGCGACGGTACAATCTCAAGTCGTTCGTAACCACGCAGCCGCCCTCTCCGGCGGTCATGTTCTTGTTCATTTGGAAGCTGTAGATCCCCATGTCGCCGAAGGTGCCGACCTTCTGGCCATCGATGCTTCCGCCAACGCACTGGGCGCAGTCCTCGAGCAGAAACAGACCGTGTCGGCGTGCAACGTCGCGAATGGCCCGCACGTTTCCCGGCGCTCCGCTCATGTGGACCAGGATGATGCCGGTGGTACGGTTGGACACTCTACGTTCGGCATCCGCCGGGTCCATGCAGAAAGTCCGGTCGATGTCAGCCAGCACGGGGATTGCCCCTTGATTCACGACGGCGGCTGCGACCGAGACCCAGAGGTAAGCCGGAATGATGATCTCCTGTCCTGGGCCAACACCGAACGCCGAGAGCGCGGTGGCCAGGGCACTGCTGCCACTTCCCACCGCCAAGGCGTGGCGGGAACCAACGAAGCTAGCGACCTCGGCTTCGAAGGTCTCGACTTCCTTTTGCAGATCGATGCCGTAATAGCGGAACAAGGATCGCGACCGAAGTACGCGGACCGCTGCCTCGACCTCCTCGTCCCCCATATGGTGAACGCCGGGGAATTCGAGCGGCAACGGTTCGGTGCGGATCCGCGAATGCGCGGGACTGCTGGGTGGCTGTGTCATGGATCACCTGATTTCGAGAATTGTGTTTGGTCTCAAGGTTACGAGAAGGCGGCCTCGCTCGCGGCAGAACCATTCCCGATCCGCGCGCGTGGCGGGACCGGAGTGTTCTTTCAGCGCCTTTCCGTTGGACAGTACTTGTGTTGCGGTGGACTCGAACTCCAGAGTGATGCCGGTCGCGTAAACGTTGGGGTCGA
>CAZDIZ010000014.1:45515-58290 GCA_964505625.1 uncultured Solibacteraceae bacterium
GTTGCGGTGGACTCGAACTCCAGAGTGATGCCGGTCGCGTAAACGTTGGGGTCGAGAGTGTGACGCACCGAGAAGCGTCCGGGTGCAAGCTCGCGCACTTCAGCGGCGTTGCGGACTTCGCGGTAAGCGTAAAGGAATCCCAAAGGGACATACCAAACGTCGTTGCGGCCCGAGATGTGTTTCAGGTGGTCTTCATAGAAACTGTCAGAACCTAACCCAAGCCACGCTGTGTGCGATACGAAATGGTAGATGCCTCCACGGCGATGAACTTCGTCGAACTTGGCGTTGTTGGCCTCCGTGTTGGTTCGTCCCGTCTTCGCAATTCCGCCTCGCTTCTGGACCACCTGCGTGTAAGCGATGTCAAACGGATTCGTGCCCCACTCTTGTAAGTCCGGTACGTTGTGCCGGTCCTCGGCCTCGCCGGGATAGTTGCGCCCTACAATAAAACCGGCCGCCGCGATCAGATTCCGCACGAAATCGAAACGGGGGCAGAGACCGCAGGGATATGCCCACGACCAGACGTGCCGTTGACCGATGTTGACGAGGATGTCATTTCGCGCTCCGAATACTTCGTCCTCGGAGTAGATGCGCCGGCAGACCTCCTCGGTATCCGGCCATGCACATCGATGCCGGCGAGAGTGCGCACCGACCTCGTGACCGTTTTCGATGGCGCGCTTCAGACGCGACCAAAGGCCGCCTACGCCTCTTTTCGATGTATTGATGAACGCCGTCGCCTTCACTTCATAGCGATCGAGCAGGTCAAGCGCTTGGATCACTTCCGGAACCGCGTCATCAAAGGAGTGCACGACAACGGAGTGCGCACCGTTCAGGTAGCCGGATTTGCCGATGTACCGTGGTGCTGCCGGACTAGCGATCACTTCAAAGGATCCATTCAGGCGGATGTCCTCCGCGGAAGCACCCACCATGACATCGAAACGCCCGGGTTCAACGATCCACTTCATGGAACGATCCAGAAATGCAAGATCCGAAGCGGCGAGCGGGATTGAGATCCGCTTGCTCTCGCCAGGTGTCAGTGCCACGCGTTGAAACCCCTTCAACTCCTTGTCTGGACGCCCAACACTCGCCAGAACGTCTTTGACGTACAACTGCACCAGTTCCTCACCCGCAACCTTGCCGGAGTTTGTTACGGTAAGTGCGACCTTCACGGTGCCTGTAGTTGAGATTTTCGCGGGAGACACCTTGATGTCCGTGTAGTCGAATCGGGTGTAACTGAGTCCGTGGCCGAAGGCGAATAACGGCGTCGCGGGCATGTCCACATACGGCGCGCCGCCAGCCCTGGGCTCGCGCATCCAATGCGCCTTGGCCGCGTCGTAGTTGTAGAACATCGGCAGTTGCCCCGAGTGACGTGGCACGGTTACCGGCAACCGGCCGCTGGGATTGATGTCGCCGAAAAGTACATCGGCCACGGCCAGCCCGCCTTGTTCACCAGGGAACCACGCCTCAACTATGGCGGGCACGTGGGCGGCGGTCCAACGCAGCGAAAGCGGGCGCCCATTGATCAGGACCACAACGGTGGGTTTTCCCGTTGCATGTACCGCCCGGATCAGATCCTCCTGCATGCCCGTGAGGTCGAGGCTGGCGACATCGTGACCTTCGCCGCCGGTGGCGCGTGGTCCGTTCCGCTCGGCCTCGCCGACCACCACCACGGCCACGTCCGCTTCGCGCGCCGCCTTGGCGGCCTCGGCGATTTGATTCACGCGTTCGCCGATAACGTCGCAGCCCGGAACGTGGGTCACCTTGGCTCCCGGAAGTTTGCCGCGAATGCCTTCCAGCACGGTCACGATAGATTGGGGGATGCGTTTGGGAACGTAGTCGCCGAGTTGGTTACGCCGATTGTCGGCATTGGGGCCGATGACGGCGATGGAACGCACGCTCTTTGCGATCGGCAGAACACCGCCGTCGTTTTTCAGCAACACAATGCCTCGCCGCGCGGCATCGAGAGCCAGTTGCCGGTTTCGCTTACGGTCGATGTCATGCTCGGCGTGCTCCACATCCACATAGGGCTTTTCGAAAAGTCCCAACCGGAATTTTTGTGCGAGAATCCGGCGCACGGCACGATCAACCAGAGCCATGGGGACAGTGCCTTCCCGGACGCTTTCGATCAGGTCCAGCATGTAGCCCTCTTCGAAAGAGATGCCGACATCCACGCCGGCGCGGAGGGCAATTTGGCCCGCCGCCTTCTGGTTGGCCGCCACTCGCTCGTAGATCAGGCTGGCGATGCCGCGTCCCTCGCTGAGCACGAGCCCCCGGAACCCAAGCTCGTCGCGTAGAATCCTGGTAAGCAGCCATTCAGAACTGTGTGTCGGAATGAAGTCAATCGCGGGGTATGTGGCCATTACGCCGAGCGCTCCCATCTTCTTGATGCCCGCGACCCACGGTGGCAGAAATACCTGCCGGAGCTTGCGCTCAGACACGTGCATCGCGCCTCGCTCCATGCCGCTGAGCGGTTCACTCTGGCCGGGGAAGTGGCACAACCCCGCGACGACACGATCCGGCGCGGAGATGTCGTCGCCCTGCATGCCGCGGACAATGCTCTCGGCGATGCGGCCGCAGTACCACGGGTCCTCGCTGAACCCTTCTTGGTTGCGGCCCAGACGCGGATCGCGATACGGCTCGACGACCACGGTGAACAGTTGATGGATACCCACGGCGCGAGCTTCACTGGCCGCCGCGGAGTAAACGCGCTCGATCAGGTCCAAGTCCCATGCACTGCCCAGCGCCAACCCTTCCGGAAACACCGTGCCATGCGGACATGCCAGGCCGTGTGTACCTTCCTCGGTCTGCAGGAGCGGAATCCCGAGCCGCGTCCGCTCGACGGCGATCCTCTGAAGCTGGTTGAAGAAGGCGGCCTGGGCGTGTGGGCTCTCGTCGAGGATCGTGTTGGCCAGCGTGAAGAAACCGCCGCACGGACCAAGTCCCTTTACAAGCGTGCCCTCGGTGAAGCGGCGGCAGTTTTCGCGCTTGGAAGTCACGTCTTGGCCGAGTTGACGCAAGTAGACGCTCGGCATGTTCATCTGCCCGACCTTCTCTTCCAGCGTCATGCGCCCGAGCAGATCCTCGACTCTCTTGTCGATCGTTTGCCTGGAATCGCGATACAGCGGAATCTGTGCGATGGCCGGCGTTGCGAGAAGTACTCCTAAGAGGGCGATCTTGAAAGCATCGAATGAAGTATTCATGACAAATCGGAAGCCGTGGTCTCGCAGGTGTCTGGTTTGACGCGCAGCAAGAGCAAGGACGCGAACAGCAGCAGTAGTGCGGCGGCCTGAAATGCGGCGGATAGACCCACGGCGGCCTTCAGATAACCCGCGAAAGCCGCGGTGACGCCGCCCGCCAGGCATCCGGCGAGGTTGAAGATGCCGTAGCCGGTCGAGCGCAACCGCGGCGGAACAAGTTGACCGAGCACGGGCATGGTGTTGCAGTCGTAAAAGCCGCGGCCCGCGCCGAAGGCGATCAGCGCCGCAACCAGTAACGCGTAGGAATGAGTGAATCCCATCAAGAACAGGAACGGCGCGGCGAGGCCCAGTCCGACGGCTTGCGTCAGTAATCTGCCACGGGCTGTGCGTTTGCTCCAACGGTCTGCCATGAAGCCGCCGACGAACACTCCGGCGTAACTCGCTGCTTGTATATAGAACGTTGCCGAAAAGCCGGCGGCCGCGAGGCTGAGGTGGAAGGCTTCGTAGAGGTAGAGCGGCAGCCACGTATAGATGAGCCAATTTGCAATGGACACGACGGTGAAGACTCCGGTCAGGATGAGAACGCCTCGCGTCGAAATCAACGTCCGCACGGTGTTCAGAAAGGTCGGTTCAGACGCCGTGGATCGTATCGTTTTCGAGCGGCGGAGAAAAAGCCACAATATGGGGAAGTAGGCCACGCCGGCAACGCCTAGGATCAGAAACACCACGCGCCATCCGTAGTGCTCGCCCATCCATCCGCCCGCGGCGCCTCCCAGGATCATGCCGGTGTAGAGACCGCTCTGATGCAGGCCGGCGGCGAGTGAGCGTGTGCCGGGCGGATGAGATTCGACGATCAGGGCAAGAGCGGCCGGCAAGTAGCACGCCTCGCTCACACCCATCAACGCTCGCGTCCAGAACATCTGGTGAATGTTCTGCGCATGTCCGGTGAGGAAGGTGACGGTGCTCCAAACCAGCAGGCTGAACAGAATCACGCGCACTCTGCCAAAACGGTCCGCCAGGTAACCCGCGAAGGGACTCAGCAGTCCATACACCCAGAGAAAGACCGTACTGAGTAGTCCCAATTCCACATCGCTCGAGTGCAGGTCTCCGCGGAGCAAGGGAAACAGCGAGAAGACCACCTGACGGTCAAGGTAGTTGAGCAGCGCGACGACCCACAGGATCGCCACCAGAAACCAGGGATACAGGCGCGAGGGCATGCACTCTACCGCGCGGAGAATCCCGCCGGATCAAAGCCCGCCTGTTGGAGGGACTTATGGAGAAGCTCTTCCTCTTCCGCCGTCAGGCCACGGCGAGGCGCCAGCATGGTGCCGCATTCGATTCCAGACCAGGTAAGCATGCGTTTCACCGCCGCGAACACCGGGAATCGCAGCGTCAGCCGGATCAGTGTGTTGACGCGAGATTGTATCTGGCGCGCCTCGGTGTAGCGGCACGCTTCGCAGAGTTCAAAGATCTGGACGAACCACGCCGGAACCACGTTGTAGAAAGTTCCGATGCCGCCGCTGGCGCCCATCAACATGCCCGCCGCCAGTACTTCATCACGCCCGTTGAAGATGATGTACCCTTCGCGTTGGAGCAAGTTCAGCAGATAGAGATTGAAGTCGGTGAATTTCAGACCAACAACGTTGGGAAGCGACGCCAGTTCCAGGATTTGTTCGGGGCTTACCAGGCCCGGACAGACCTCTGGAAAGTAGTAGATCAGGACCGGTAATTCGGCAACCGACGTCAGCGCTTCGTAGTATGCGCGAATCTCGGTGAACGAGTACGCGCCGAGCGGCGGCAGACTGCTCACCGCCGTGGCGCCGATGCGTCCCGCATGTTTGGTGAGATCCAACGCGTCCGCAGTTCGATAGCAGCCGGTATGGATGACGACCTGTTTGCCTGCCGGTGAGTTCCGCACGGCGGCTTCAGCCACGCGCTTGCGCTGTTCGACCGGCTGCAAGAGCCCCTCGCCGGTTTGTCCGCAAACGTAGACGCCGTGGACCCCAGCGCTATAAACGCGTTCGAGAAGCGCTTCGAACGGTTTTGCGCGAAACTGTCCGTCGACATCGAATGGTGTTACAAGAGCAGGGAGGACTCCGCGTAGTTTTGTCATGGGTTTCTATTCCTCGGTCAGCCAGTTCAATGGAAAACGCGCGAAGGCGATGCGCTCATACGCGCTTGCGTCCCCGCGTTCGTAAAGCAGTCCCACCGATCCATCGCCGAGGACCGCCAGCGAGGAGTAGGCCGCCGGACCCGCATGGATGAGCTTCGCCGCGGGCCACGTCTTGCCTTGGTCGAAGCTGGCTCTCACGGTCATGGCGGTTCGCTTCACGTTCGCGGGATTCGAAAACAACAGCCACTGTTTACGCCGCTTGCCGGGTGGCGTGACGCTGATCAGGCTGGCTTGACAAACCGGTTCGATGAGAGCCGGATCCAGATAGACGCTCGACCACGTCGCTCCCCGGTCGCGGCTGCGCGCAACGGCGCGGCGGTTTTGGCCGTGATAGCTGCGCATGTTCAACAGCAGAGATCCATCGCGGAGTTCCACCACCGCCGATTCGTTGGTCTTCTCACCGGCTACACCGCCGATGTGCCAGGTCTTCCCGCGATCATCGCTGTAGATCACGTGAGAGTGCCGGGCGCGCGTGCCTTCCACGGTGTGGTCGCAAGGGACCACCAGACGTCCGCCGCGTAGCTGGATTCCGTTGCCAGGTCCGGTGGCGTACCAGGTCCAATCGCTGCGTTTCACGGTGGAGGTGATTTCTTCCAATGGACTCCATGTCCGGCCGTCGTCCGAACTGCGTGTGAGCCAGACCGTGCG
This sequence comes from uncultured Solibacteraceae bacterium, assembly GCA_964505625.1. Taxonomy (GTDB): domain Bacteria; phylum Acidobacteriota; class Terriglobia; order Bryobacterales; family Bryobacteraceae; genus JAJFUV01. The sequence continues at coordinate 51,531 of CAZDIZ010000014.1, forward strand.
AGTGCCTTCGGGGCTGGAGTCGGCAATCTGGCGCTCGCGTATGTGGCCCGGATTGCGGGTGAGCAAGAGGAAGATCGTTCCGCTTCGCCGCTCAACCACCGGCGTCGGATTGCCGATGGTGTCCGTGCCGGCATCCGCTATGACCTCGGCGTCCGTCCACGTCGCTCCCTTGTCGTAGCTGCGTTTGAGCAGCACGTCGATGTCGCCGGAGTCGCCGCCGGATGCGCGCCGGCCTTCGCAGAAAGCGAGCAGCGTTCCTTGCGTGGTGGTGAGCAAGGCCGGTATGCGGTAGGTGTGATAGCGGCCGTCGCCGGAATGAAAGATGTCAGTTTGCCGCGGGAGGGCTTGGCCGGCGGAGCTTGCGGCTGAGAGAGAGGCGAGCAGCCAGATTGCCGCCAGGCGCCAAGGGGCTGCGCTGTATGTGGTTGTGGTCACGGTTGCGGTTCTCGGTGGGAGCGGGTTTTCATTACCGATTCAATAACGATAATACAACGATGGTTGTTTATCAACATTAAAATTCATATTGACTTACAGAGACAGATCGGTTTATTATCGATACGCTATTGAGCAATACGCGATGACACCACGAAACCTCTCCGTTCAGGACCGGATCATTCACGCGGTTCGCAAGTCCATCTATTCGGGCGAACTGAAACCCGGCGACGCACTGCTGGAGATGCATCTGGCGCGGCAGCACGGCGTCAGTCAGACCACCGTACGCGAGGCGTTAACCAAGATGGAACACGCCGGATTGGTCCGGCGGATGCGCAACCAGGGCACCTTCGTCACCGAGCTCTCCATCGAGGAACTGCGAGAGCACCTAAGGCTGCGCGTGGTGTTGGAAGGCATGGCGGCGGTGGAAGCCGCCAGCCGCATGAACGGCGACGATTTCAACGAACTGCGAGTCCGCCTCGACCGCATCTCAAAGGCGGTGGCGAAGAACACGTACTTTGATGCGGCTCAGGCCGACCTGGAGTTTCACCGTTACATTTGGGAGCGTTCCGGCGACAAGACGCTCTGCCGCATTCTCGAACAACTGGCCGCGCCTCTGTTCGCCTATATCAGTATCCGGCGCAGCAGCGGCCACGAAGACCTGAAGCGCGTGGTTCGTGAGCACGAGCCAATCGTCGAAGCGCTTGGAAGCGGTTCCCCGGACACTATCCGGAGCGCCGTACGGCTTCACATCGAATCCTCATATCGTCAGTTCCTCAGTGCTGGCGTGGAGGTGTTGCAGTTGGCGATAGGGTAAGGGAGACAACAAGCTCAAAACTGGTTTGCTGAAACCATAGCGGTCGACGTCTCACGCGGCAAGGCACGCGTTGAGGTGTTGATCCGTCAGCGAAAGGTGTAGTGTCGACACGCAGGTTTGAACAACTTGGCGAGAAGAATTGAACGATGTGCAGCAGTCGTGACGTAATGGGCCGTCAGCAGCGAGCCCGGCGGTCCCGGTCACGGCTGTCATGTCGAGATCTCCTGACGAGCATTCCCACATGAAACACAATGCGCTGATTCAAAAATCGCTCAGGCGCCGACGGACGCCGTCGCTGGCAATCTGCCTGCTTGCCCTGTTGGGGGCCGTCACCACCGGCCAGCGGATCGGCACTGCGAGCCAGGCAGCGCCCCCGACCGTCTTCTACATCGCGACTAGCGGCAACGACAGTTGGTCCGGGCGATTACCTGCGACCAACGCAACAAACACCGATGGACCATTTGCCACGCTCCGCGGGGCCCGCGACGCCGTGCGCCAGTTGAGAGCGAAACAGGCTCTCCAACAACCCGTGAACATTATGGTCCGTGGCGGGAAATACTATCTCGACGAACCGCTAGTGTTGACCGCCGAGGACAGCGGAACACGGGAAGCTCCGATCACTTATCGCGCCTATCAGGGAGAGAAGCCGATCCTAAGTGGAGGTAAGCCAATCAAGGATTGGAAGCCTTACAAAGGCGAGATCCTCAGAGCGGAGCTTCCGGGTTCCAGGGGCGGTAAATGGAGATCCAGGCAGCTATTCTCCAATGGGCGGCGGCAAACCCGGGCGCGCTATCCGAACCTTGACGCGGACAATCCTCTTTACGGCGGCTGGTCCTTCATCGAAGGGCCGGCTGAGAAGGGTAGTAACCGATCGTTTGTTTACCGGCCGCAAGCTTTCAAACACCGCTGGGCGAAGCCGACCGAGGCTGAAGTCGTTGTCTTTCCTTACGGGGGCACGTTCAACGACATCGTTCCCATCCAGACTCTGGACGAAGGCAGGCGGACCATCACGCTGACACGCGCGACGCGGGACTTCGCACGTTCACCGTGGTTCATCCACATGGAGTTTCACCCCGGCGATCGATTCCGCGTCGAGAACTTACTCGAAGAGTTGGACCAACCTGGAGAATGGTGCCTGGATTCGGAGGAGGGCGCCCTTTACTTCTGGCCGCCAAACGGTTCCATCGAGTCCCATGAAGTTGTGGTGCCTCGGCTGGATTGCCTCATCGATGTTCGAGGCGCTTCCTGGTTGACTCTCGCCGGCTTCACCCTTACCGAGACCACCGGCGGTGACGACATGCACCGCGACGGCGTGGAAGGCGCCGGCGCCATGTTCGCCAATCAGGGATGGAAATACTGCGGGGAAGCCATTCATTTGAAGGAGGCCGAACACTGCGTCATCGAAAACAATCACTTCGACGCCGTCGGAGGGAACGCGGTTTATCTGGAAGGGTACAACCTGCGGAATGTGATCCGGCGTAACGAAATTGGCCACGCGGGAGCAAACGGCATCTGCCTGTTGGGGGCTCACCGTCGCAACATAATGCCGTACTATGTCGCCGAAAAGGATCGCACCGTCTCACCGGTCCACCAGCTTGCCAAAAGGCAACCCCTCCCCATCTTCAATGAGGTTGTGGACAACTACATTCACCACTGTGGGACTTTCAACGGCTACTCCGCCGGGGTCTTTCTGGGTGTCAGCGACGGCACGCTAGTCGCCCACAACCGTATCGAAGATCTGCCGCATCACGCCATCAACCTGGGCGTGAACGGCTATGGCCGCAACATCGTCGAGTACAACGCCATTCGCAATGTGTGTCTGGAAACCTCCGACAATGGCGCGATCAACTCCTGGATGGAAGACGAGACGAGCGACGCCAGAGCCGGGCACGTTATCCGTTTCAACCTGATCATGGATGTGCCCGGCTGCCGCACGGACCGGGAAGGCCGCGTCGCCAAAGGCAAAGACTCAAACGGCATCTACCTGGATAACTACACCAGTAACTGCTTCGTCTACGGCAACATCATCGTACGTCCCAGCTTCGCTGGAATCATGGTGCATGCGGGGAAGAATAACATCCTGGAAAACAACATCATTGTCGATCCCGGTCGGCACCTGGTCTACACGTATGTGTACGACCCAATTCCGGGAATGCTCACGGGGAATCGTTTCCTTCGAAATATCCTGTATTCCAGTAAGCGCACCGAGCCGTTCTTCTTCTTTGGACGTGGCTGGAATGACGAAACCGTTACGCTGTCCAACGAGAACGTCTTCTTTCGCGCCGGCAGTGCGCAGCTTGATCTGCCGCAGTCGGTCAGGCTAAGCGGCGGTCGGAAGTTGTCCTTCGAGGAGTGGCAACAGATGGGCTATGACGTCGATTCCATCGTCGGTGACCCGCTCTTCGTCGCTCCCCAAAGCGACGACTACCGGCTTAAAGCCGATTCTCCAGCTATTCGGCGTGGGTTCGTGCCGATCGATGTGTCGAAGATCGGAACACGTCATTCAAGTAAATGAACTCCGGGATCCACCGGCCATGTACGCAGCTCAGGATTGCGGGGGTTTTGCGGACAACGGAAGTCAGGGTCTAGAAAGACCACACGAGTAACATCGGTTAACACGAGTTGGTCCGCCGGCTAAGGGAGTAGTGTCAACAGACGGGTTTAACTAACCTGAGCGAGGAGTCGACTTATGAAGAAAGAGCGTTTCCAGCTCTTATCGAAGTGCGTGACTTGTATACTTGTGCTGCTCTCAGTCGTGGTGCTTTGGGGACAGCAGACACGCGGAGTGGTATTAGGCCGCGTGACAGATCCATCCGGCGCAACCGTACCCGAGGCGAAAGTGATTCTGGCCAATGAGAAGACGGGCATTGTCACGTCCGCGGCGACCAGCACCCAGGGCGAGTACACTTTCACCAACGTGGAGCCAGGGTCGTACAGAGTAACAGTGTCCAGCAAGGGCTTTGAGACCTCGGTCGTGCGAGAGGTTGTCGTTTTCGTTGCGCAGACGGTCCGCGTGGATGTGGCGTTGAAGGTGGGCGACTTATCAAGCCGTGTAGAGGTACAGGCCACTATCCCCGTGGTGCAGTCGGAGACTTCTTCCGTCGGAAACGTAGTGGATGGAAGTCAAGTGTCCACCATGCCGCTGAACGGCAGAGGGAACATGTTGGGCCTCATGAGCCTGGCGCCGGGAGTCCAGAGAGGGAACGTCAATCCGTTGATCGCGGGCGGCGATTGGTACGGTGGCGCGAACTTTACCGTGGACGGCGTCAACAACAACGACAATGCCAACGAACGCGGCCTGTCGAATTTCCCATCTCTAGAATCGGTAGCGGAGTTCAAAGTGATGGGTTCCGGTGCCCCCGCGGAATTTGGCCGGGGAGGCGCGCAAGTGATGCTTGTCACGAAATCCGGAACCAACGACTTGCACGGCAGTGTGTTGTGGTTCAACCGTATCCGTGCCACGTCGGCCCAGAATTTCTTCTCGACGGGGCAGCCGAAAGCACAGTTCATTCGCAACGAGTATGGCGCTTCGCTTGGAGGTCCCATCGTCAAGAACAAGACCTTCTATTTCGGTAGCTTTGAAGGACTCCGAAGCATAACGGCACGGACGAACACCTTCGCACTGCCGACCGCCGCTCTGAAGAGCGGAGACTTCAGCAACCTGACGGCGATCAAGGATCCGTGGGCGAGTGGCACTCCCTTCGCCAACAACCAGATACCAACGAGCCGAATCAGTTCGGTTGCGGCGCAATTGATGAAGTTCTATCCCAATCCGAACAAAGCCGGTACCGGAACCGCGGGACTCGGAAACAACTTCACGCTGAACTTTCCGACTGTCGAGTCGAACGACCGCTACTCGATGCGGGTGGATCACAATATAGACGACCAGAATAAGGTAACCCTGCGGTTCTTTGAGGCGCGCAATGGGCCATATCAGAATTCGGTGTCTGGAAGCACGGGAACCTATGGCGGTTGGAGTGGATATGGCAGTGCGGCGCGAAGTCTGCTTGCGGGATGGACTCGTATCCTTTCTCCCGCCGCCATTCATGAAGTGCGCTTCGGATACCAAAGGAATCTGCCATATCGGAAGGGCCAGAACCTCGATTTCGATCCGAGCAAACTCATCAACGGCGACCTCGCCCCGCTCCCTGGCCTGGGTGGGCTTCCAACAGTCAGCATCACTGGGTTCAAAGGACTCAGCGACTACGGTGGTTCCTCCGAGGAAGACGTGAGCGTGGAACTCTTCGATACAGTCACGGTGACCCGCGGCCGGCATACACTCAAGGCGGGCGTTGAATTTCAACGCGTCATGTACCGGATAGCGGGCACCTCCTTTTCGACTTATAGCTTCGACAGCCGCTACTCGGGACAAGCGTTTGCAGACTTTCTTCTCGGTGCCATGTCCGCCAGTACCCGCCCGAATAAGCACAGCGACAGGCGGCCGCGAAACAACCGGTACAATGCCTTCATTCAGGACGACTGGGCAGTGACGCCCAAGTTGACTCTGAATCTTGGCTTGCGCTACGAGTACGCGGGGCTGTTCACGAATGCCAATCGCGACCTATCGAATTTCGATCCTGTAACGGGCAAGTTGGTGGTCCTGGACGGGACACCCGACTCGCGCTGGACAGCCGTGTTGCCCGCGGTCAACGGGAGCGACATCGGCGTGAGTGCGGGAAACCACATCTCCCGCGACTTCACGAATTTCGCGCCGCGATTCGGCTTCGCGTTCAGGCCCCTTGGCAAGACTTCTCTGGTCCTTCGCGGCAGTTACGGGATCTTCTATAACGCAGTCACCATGAACGTTTGGGGAACTTCTGTCATGCAGAACCCCCCATTCATCCTCACAGAGAGTTTCGAGCCAACCACTTCCTCGGTACCCGCACTCACCTGGACCAACCCCTTCCCTGGAGCGGGAAACATTCCGTCAAGCCCAACTGTCATTGCACTGGCCAAGGATTTCAAGACTCCCTATGCGCACCAGTGGAACCTCACCATGGAGCATGAAGTCATGAAGGGCACTGCGGTGCGAGCCTCTTACGTCGGAAACGTTGGGATTCACCTGCACGTGGCCATGCCGATCAATGATCCAGCATCCATGGCCGCCGGGCAGGTGCAGCCGCGCCGTCCGTATCAGCCCTTTGGCAGCATTACGATGTACACATCGGACAGAAACTCGGCAACGCACCAACTCCAGTTAGGCACCACGAGGCGCGTGCGGCATGGCCTGTCGTTCGGAGCCGAGTATATGTGGACGCGGGCTCTGGGACCAAATGTCACGGGAACCGCCCCCATGGTCTTCAGCAACATGAGACTGGACCGAGGCAATCTGGACTCGGTGATTCGCCACAGCCTTGCGATCAACTACATCTACGATCTGCCTTTCGGGGCTGGCCGGAAGTTTATGTCCTCTGCCAGGGGCCTAACCCAGAAAGCTGTCGGGGGATGGCAAATTGCGGGAATCTCCCGCATCTCAAGCGGCACTCCTTTCTCGGTGACGTTCAACAGCAG
>CAZDIZ010000015.1:0-1866 GCA_964505625.1 uncultured Solibacteraceae bacterium
GCGACCGTGGCGGCGCGCGCGGACTAACTTCACACTTCAACTGTTATTGGCGGCGCTGGTCCTTCTGGCGCTTCTGCCCTGCGCGCACGCGCAGAAACTCGATCCCGTTCATTGGACTCTGGAACCCGCATCGATTGCGGCCGCGGCCGGTGGTGAAGTGTCTTTGCGACTAACGGCCAAGATGGATGCCGGCTGGCATCTGTACTCGCTGTCGACACCCGAGGGCGGACCGCTGCCCACGCGTGTGGCGATGGCTGAGAACGCATCGGTGGCCGGGTGCCGCTTGTTCACGCAGGCGCCGCACAAAACTTTCGACAAGAACTTCAACCTGGACGTCGAGACCTATGACGAACAGGCTGTGTTTCTGTTCGTTTGCGAGTTAAAGCCGGACGCACGGCAGGGCCGCATCGAATTCACAGCCGAGGTGCGCTACCAAACCTGCAACGACAAGATGTGTCTGCCGCCGGTGAAGCGCACTGCCACGGCGAGTCTGCTGATTGATCCAGGGGCGCGCCCCACGAAGGTCGCGATTCCGGCGGAGTTCGCCGAGTTCAAGCGCGGCGGCCCGGCGGCGCAACCAACGGCTGCGGCAGAAACGGTCAAGACGGCGGCGGGTAAGGACTCGCGCTCGTTCGCCATGTTTCTGCTTGTGGCTTTCGGCTTCGGGCTGGCAGCGATTTTCACGCCGTGCGTGTTTCCGATGATCCCGATGACCATGTCGTTTTTCCTGAGCCGGCAAACCGGATCGCGGAAAGCTAGCATCGTGCAGGCGGCAGTGTTCTCACTCGGCATCGTGGTGCTGTTTTCGTCGCTGGGATTGGCGGCGACGGCGCTGCTCGGACCGTTCGGCGTTGTGCAGCTCGGGTCGAGCCCTTGGGTGAACGGCTTCATTGCGCTGGTGTTTCTGGCCTTCGGGCTGAGCCTGTTGGGCGCTTTCGAGATTACCCTGCCCTCTTCGCTGTTGACGCGCATGGACCGTGCCTCGGGGCGCGGCGGCATTGCGGGCGCGCTGCTGATGGGATTGACGTTTTCGCTCACTTCGTTTGCGTGCGTGGGACCGCTAGTGGGCACGCTGCTGGCGGCATCGGTGAGCGGCGGCGGATGGCAGCCGCTGGCCGGCATGGTGACATTTGCGGCCGGGTTGGCCGCGCCGTTTTTCCTGCTGGCGTTGTTTCCTTCTTACCTGGAGCGGATGCCTCGTAGCGGCAGTTGGCTCGGGCGGATCAAGGTCGTGTTGGGATTCGCGATTCTGGCGGCGATGTTGAAGTACGCGGCGAACGTGGATCAGGTCATGCAGTGGGGCCTGCTCACGCGCGAGCGTTTCCTGGCCGCATGGATTGTGCTGTTCGCGCTGGCGGGCGCGTATTTGCTCGGATGGCTGCGTCTGGAAGGTGTGAAGGCGGACGAGCACGTGGGCGTCGCGCGGCTGCTGATCGGCGTGCTGTTTCTGATCTTCGCGTTGAGCCTGATTCCCGGTATGACCGGTGCGCGATTGGGCGAAATCGAAGCCTACATTCCGGCGCCGGCTCACGGCGAGACTTCATCACTTCAGTGGATGAAGAACCAGTACACCGAAGCGCTTGCAAAGGCGCGCGCGGAAAACAAGCTGTTGCTGGTGAATTTCACCGGCTATGCGTGCACGAATTGCCACTGGATGAAGGCGAACATGTTCACGCGGCCGGAGATTGAGGCCGAGTTGCAGAAGTTCGTCCTGGTGGAACTCTACACCGACGGCAGCGACGAAGCATCACGCCGCAATCAGGAATTCCAGCAGAGCCGTTTTTCGACCATTGCCCTACCCTACTACGCCATCATCGGCGCGGACGAAAAACCTGTCGCGACGTTCGCCGGACTCACGCGCGACCC
>CAZDIZ010000015.1:1966-9789 GCA_964505625.1 uncultured Solibacteraceae bacterium
ACATTGATCACCGCTTCGGCGATCTCGCCCAGATGTTTTCCGTTTGCCGTTACGTCGGCCGTAATGGCCAGTCGCGGCGTGCGCGGTGGGCCGGCGAACAGGCGGAACTTGCAGGCAGCGTCCGATTTCGGCGGCGCTTCGAAACGCAGTACGCCGGGTTCGGCTCTCCAGCCGGCGGGCAAGCGCAGCGCGACGTCTAACTTCATCGGCACGGTGCGATAGTTGCGAACGCGCACCTCTGCTGCAACGGAGCCGCCGGCTGCGACCACCATTTGATAGGGGTAGAGCTTGATCCACGTCGCATCCATGCCGAAATCGCAGTCCGGATCGGCGATCAACTTCTTGTAGTAACCGGCCCGCTTGTCGATGGCCTTCTGTGTAGCCAGCAGCATCTGCCCGGTTACGGCATTGGCACGGCCGTGGCCCGGCGCGATCAGGTCCGGACGGTAATCGACCAACGCACGAATGGCCTTCTGGTAGCTGTCGCTGACGAAGTGATTCAAGCAAACCGGGCGAATCCGCATGGAGCCGTCCGGCAGCGGGCGGTCGATCGGGATCGAGTAGTTGTCGCCGGTGAAGGCCACACGCTTTCCGTCGATGGTGGCAAACAGCGCCATCTGGTATTCGGCGTGTCCGGGGTTGTGCACGATGGTGAATTCGAACTCTTCCCAACGGAAGGTCTCGCCGTGGCGGAAGGAACGGTCCACCGGGATCGGTTCGGCGAGAATGCAACCGAGACGGTTGCCGCGAGGGTTCTGCAAGATGTCCACCATGTTCGAGTAACACCAGATGCGCGTACCGTGGTGGCGCTTGAGGTACGGGAAGCCGCAGTAGTGGTCGTCGTTGGTGTGCGTCGGCATGGCGACGTCGATCGACTTCATGCCGAAGCGGCTCTTCAGCGCATCCAGATTGTGCTCGACGAAGCGGCAGCGGCTATTCACTTCGGTGGCCTTGACGAACTGTTCGGAGAAGTCGCCGCTCGGAAAGCCGTAGTCGATGAACATGGCCTTGCCGCTGTCGGAGAGGATGACGTAGAAACTACAGGCGGTCTTGTCGCTGGCGATCAGGTGCGGACTGACCGCGTAAGGCACGTTCTCGATGGTGGGCGCGTTACCGCCGGTCACGAAGCGGTAGTATTCGCTGAGCGCGGCGATGGTCTCGTCGAGGGCGGCAGGAGCGTCCGTCATCGGAATGCCGTGCGAAGGGCAGAGCGTATCCGGATGCCGGTCGCGCAGTTTGGACAGCGAGTAGATGGTGAAGTCGACGCCCTCGTTGCCGCCGTAGTGATGTTGCAGATCGTGCAGCGTCAGGAGCTTGCCCGGGCTGTGCAGGAGGTCGCCGGTGAAGACCACTTTCCGGCCGTCGATCTCAGTGAGCAGCGTGACGGAACCTAGCGTGTGTCCCGGGGCCGGAAGCACATAGAAGTCGCGGCGGCCAAGATGAAAAGTTTCGTAGTCTTGGAGCCTGGCCGCGGCCGGAATGCTGGATGCGAGGGTGAAATAGTCGTTGCGGGTTTCGTAGCCTTCGTGAAACACGCGCCGGTTGCGCCAGAAGTTCTCGACGTCGGTGAACAGGTGATGTTCGTAGGCGGGCACGGCGATGGGGATCTTGCGCTCGACGGCCAGATAATCGCCCTGGCATTGATCGCGGTGATGATGCGTGTGCAGAATGCCGTCCACCCCGGTGATACCGAGTTTGGCGAGGTGGGAGAGAATGGCGCCGGAGCCGAAATCGATGAGAGTGGCTCGATTGCCGTCGCGAATCACGTAGACGTGGCAGGTGTCCTCAAAACGGTAGAGGTTATCCGAGATCCGCTCGGGCGCGGCTCCGGCACTCGGCGCCGCAGGCCCAGCCGCCAGCGTCGCCATGGCGCTGGTACCGAAAAAACTCCGCCGCGACAGGTTTCTCTCCGATGTCTTCATCCCGCCCTCCAATTCAATTCAGGACTCACCATATCAAAAGAAAGACGCCGCGAGCATTGCCGGAGCGGCTCCACCGTGTCATACTACCCTGAACCCCGCCGCTTGTTCAGACAAGACGCGGGGACCATCCGAACACATAAAGGGGAACTCGTCCGATGGCAACACAAGTGGCGCCAATGGTCACTTCGCGTGTCAGATACGCGGTGGCTCCCATTCTCATGCAGGTCTTGCTCGGCATGCTCTATTCGTGGTCCGTTTTCCGCGGACCATTGGCAAAGGCTTATGGATGGTCCAACGTCGAAACGAATGCGCCGTTCAGCTATTCGATTCTGGCGCTGGTGGCCGGGACCATCCTGGGAGGGTTGTGGCAGGACCGCTCGGGACCGCGTCTGGTGGCAAGCGTGGGCGGCGTGCTGATCGGCCTGGGTTGGCTGCTGTCGGCGTTATTCGGCTCGACGCCGGTGGTGTTGATTATCACCTACGGCTGCATCGTCGGCTGCGGCACGGGATTCGGATACGTGGCTCCCATTGCCACGCTGGTCAAGTGGTTTCCTGATAAGCGGGGCATGATGGTCGGGCTGGCAGTGATGGGAATTGGCATCAGTCCCTTGGTATTCGGCGTTTTCATCGAGCGGCTGATCGGCACGGACGCAAGCCGCTTTGCCGCTACGATTCCATCCACGTTCATCGTGATCGCTATTATCTCCGCCGTGGGCGTGGTGGGCGCGGCGCAGTTCTGCAAGACACCGCCTCCAGGCTGGAAGCCGGAAGGTTGGACGCCGCCTCCGGCCTCGGTCTCCACGCGTCAACAGGTGCCGCCAGGCGGCATGCTGGCCACCTGGCAGTTCTACGCGTTGTGGGTGACTTACTTCCTGGGCGCGTCGGTGGGGTTGACGGTGATCAGCCAGGTGGCGCCGCTCGCGGCCACCATGCCCAAGACGATCGCGGCGTTGACGGGGGGCATGACCATGGGCATCGTGGCGGTGTTCAATGGCGTCGGGCGGTTGGTGTTGGGTAGCATCTCGGACCGGCTGGGACGCGTTCGCACCATGTGCGCCATGGGCGTGTGCGCGGCGTTGTCGTGCGCGTTCGTCGTTCGAGGCGCGGACGGGATCGTGCAACTGCTGGTGGGGTTATGTCTGGCTGTGTTCGCGTTTGGCGGATATCTCGCGTTGATGCCGGCGGTGACCGCGGACTACTACGGCCCCAAGAACGTCGGCGCCAACTACGGGCTGCTGTTCACGGCCTTTGGAGCATCCGGCTTTTTCGTGCCGCGCTATTTCGCGGGAATCGTGGATGCCGCGAAACAGGCGGGCAACATCGCGGCCGGCTACAACCAGGTGTATCTGATTCTGGCGGGCATGGCGGTGGTGGGCGCCGTTGTGCCTCTGGTTTTGCGGGCGCCGCGCGTGAGCGAACCATAGCGCACGCGGCGGTGCGGTCGTTTACCATCACAGTAATGGCTTGGTGGAGTCGCATCGCGTGGCTGGTTGTGTGTACGGGGTTGGTGTGGGCCGCGAAGCCTGTTCACGTGGTGCGTGTCCCTCCGCCGGGCAAGTTCTATCACGGCGTGTTTCCCGGCGGGACCAACGGCATGGGCGGCGACATTCGCCCGGCCGACGTCGAACGCTACCAGAAAGCGGCCGGCAAGCGCGTGGCTTGGGTCTACTTCTGCAACAACTGGTACGAGAGCCGCGCGTTCCCCGTGACTATCGCCAAGTGGATACGCGCGAACGGCAGCGTGCCGTACATACGGCTGATGCTGATGAGCAGCGCGGCCATCCCGACGCCGGACCCCATCTACAACTTGTCGAACATTCTATCGGGTGCGTTCGACAAAGACCTGCGGCGATGGATGCGCGCGGCGCGGGAGTACGGTTCGCCGGTGATCGCCGAGTACGGAGTCGAGGTGAACGGATGGTGGTTTCCCTGGAACGGGCTGTGGAATCGAAGCGGTGAAAGCTACGCGGTTTCGGTGGGACGCTTCCGCGAAGCGTACCGGCACATCGTCCGGCTGGCACGCGAGGAGAAGGCCGACAACATCCTTTGGGTTTTCCACGTGGACCCCTGGGATGAGCCGGTGGTGGACTGGAACCACTTCGAAAACTACTATCCGGGCGACGAGTGGGTGGATTGGGTCGGCGTGAGCGTCTATGGGCGCCAGGTGCCGCGCGACAAGCGTGCCGTTTCGTTTGCGTTCCAAATGGACTGGGCCTACCGTCGTCTGACGAAGCTTACGGACAAACCGGTGGTGGTTTGTGAATTCGGCAATATTGAAGATCAGAATCAGGCGGCCTGGGCCACGGCAGCGCTCACGGATATGTTGAGAGGACGCTGGCCCAAGCTGATCGGCTTCTCGTGGTGGAACGCGGCGTTTGAAAACGATACGGTGACAGAGAAGCCTTCGCACATGCGTGTACAGGGCAATCGTCTGCTGGCCCGCGTCTTCCGCAAATACGTGGGCCACGAACCGGCGGTGCTGAGCCGCGTGAAGACAGCTCCGGCTGTGAGTAGGAGGTTCGCAGATGAACACGATCGGCCGTAGGGGCTTTCTGTTGTCGGCGGCGGGTGTTCTGGCGGCTGCTGATGACGGTGCGCAGTATCCGTGCGTGACCGATGAGTTGCTCGCGGCGCTGAGCAAACCGGCGCTGCCGCGGCTTCGCTCGCGTACGGTGGTGCTGCACGATCCCGAGCCGGGCTCGTATCAGTACTCGCATCATCCGCAGATCATCCATGGTTTCGGCGAGTTTCTGGCCATGTGGTCGTCCGGCGTCGAGCGCGAGGACCGCCCGGGCCAACGGATACTCTGGTCGCGCAGCGCGGATGGCGCGGCGTGGTCGAGACCGCAAATCCTGCTGGAGTGCCCGGAATCGCCGTGGCGACTGACCGCCGCCGGGTGGGCCATCCAGGGTGATCGCATCTACGCGGTCATCAACCGCAACCGGCATCCCGCAACTCCGGAATTGAAGCAGGGACTGGTGTGGTATCCACCACTCTATGTAGATGTGATGGAAGCGGCACGCGATCTGCGCTGGAGCGCGCCGCGCACCATTGACAGCGATCTGGTGGCAAACGAAAGCCCGCGGCAGACCGCGGCGGGCACTTGGCTACTGGCCGGGTACACGGCGCGTCTCGAATCCGGCGTGTTGCGCAGTTGCGCGGGCCCGGCCGAGGAGTACGTTTTTCATCCGGCGCCGCGCGTTCCGATTCCGCTCGCGGAATTGAAGCAGGCGCGGCGCACGCCGCCGCAACGGCCATTGGGTGAGCCGTCGTGGTACCAGCGCCGCGACAAATCGCTGGTCTGTTTCTTCCGCGACGACCACGCGTCGCTTCACTTGTTTGCGAGCATCAGCACCGATGACGGCGTCACGTGGTCGCGCCCGCGCATCACCAACATTCCCGATGCAAAGTCAAAGACCGCAGTGCGCGTGCTCGCGAGCGGCGCCACCATCGTGGTTTCGAACGCCTGCCCCGCCCGCAAGCGCAATGTGCTCTCGGTGCTCGCAAGCAAGGACGGCACCCGGTTCGCCCGCGGCGCAGTATTGCGCGACGAAGGCGAGAGCCGCTACGCCTACCCGAGCGTGGCCGAACACGACGGCCGGCTGTGGGTGATCTACTCCATCGACAAGCACAAGATCGCCGTATCGGACTTTCGCGTCGCCGACCTATAACGCCGCATCTGTTAAAAATTTAACATTCAAGACGGCCGAAGTGTGTTAATTTTTTAGCAGGATGGCACAAGCGGAACGGAAGGGACTGAGCCGGCGGGAACGCCAGATCATGGAGGTACTGCACCGCGCCGGGACGGCCACGGCGACGGAAGTGCGCGCCGCCATGACCGACGCGCCTAGCGATTCCGCCGTGCGCACCACCCTACGGATTCTGGAGGAAAAAGGCCACGTCAAACACCTGGAAGACGGCGGGCGCTACGTATACTCGCCTGTGGTCTCAAAGCACGCCGCGCGCCGTTCGGCGTTGCGGGAGATGCTCGGAACGTTCTTCCAAGGGTCGCCAGTGGAGGCCGTAGCCACGCTGCTGGACGTCTCGTCCAAACAACTGTCGGAAGAGGAGTTGAATCGGCTGGAGGAACTGGTTCGGAAAGCGAGGAAATCGTCATGATGGACGCGTGTTGGGCAATCGCCTGGAGCGCATTGTGGAAAGGCTCGCTGGTTCTGGCATTCGCGGGAGTGGTGGCGATTCTGCTACGCAGGTCTTCGGCGGCGTTGCGGCACGCCATGTGGTTGGCGGCGGTCAGTGTGGTGGCGCTGCTGGCGATCGCGGCGGTGCTTCCAACCGGAAACCGATCGCCCGGCGTCGTTTCGAACGCTCTTGTGTTCCGCATGGCATCGGGGCCACAGATCACGCCGGATGCCGGCTCGCGGACCGTGCCGTTCGGCGCGGCGTTGTGGTTGGCCGTGTCATCAATTCTTCTGCTCCGGGTAGGTTTAGCTCACCTGGCGGTATATCGCGCGGCGAGAGCGGCGCGACGAATCGGCACGCTTTCCGGTCCAGTGGCCGTGGTTGAAGGCGCGTCGGCGAGCATGCCGGTCTGCTGGGGATTCCGCAAGCCGGTAATCTTCCTACCTCCTGAAGCGAGCCGATGGGACGCGGCGGTGCGCGAGTCGGTGTTGAAACACGAACTGGCGCACATCGCGCGGCGCGATTGTCTGTGGCAGTTGTTCGGGCGCGTGGTGGCGAGTCTACTGTGGTTTCAGCCGCTATTGTGGTGGGCGGTTTGGCGGATCGCGGAAGAAAGCGAGCACGCCGCCGACGACGCCGTGCTGCGCCAGGGCGCGGAAGCCGACAACTACGCCGGGCACCTGATCTCGGTTGCGCGCTGCCTGCGAGCCACGCCCATGGCGGCGTTGGCGGTAGTGCGGCCTTCGCGGCTCGAATCGCGCGTAAAGGCGCTGCTGTCTGAAGGCGCCTGTCGCGGCCGCTTGGGGCGAGCTTCGCTGCTCGCGCTCGTGTTCATCGCGTGCGGAGCGCTGTTGCCGATGGCTATGGCACGCCACTCCGGCGAAAAAGCGTATAGCATTTCCGACGGTGTGTCGATGCCTTCGGTGATTCACAAAGTGGAACCTAAGATGACACCCGAGGCGCGTGACGCCAAGGTGGAAGGTGCGGTGATGCTCTCGATCGAAGTGGACAAACAGGGCATTGCACGCAATATCAAAACCGTTCGATGGATGCCGTACGGGTTGACCGAGAGCGCGATCGAGGCGGTAAGTCAGTGGCGCTTCAAGCCAGGACGTAAAGACGGCAAACCCGTGCGCGTGAAGGCGTGGGTCGAAGTCAACTTCCGCCTAAACTGACGACCGCAGGCGTAGCGAATTGCCGACCACGCAGACGCTGGAGAGCGCCATGGCGGCGCTGGCGAGCATGGGCGAGAGTTCCAAGCCGGTCCAAGGGTAGAGCGCGCCGGCCGCGATGGGGATGCCCACGACGTTATAGAAGAATGCCCAGAACAGATTCTGGCGGATGACGCGCAGAGCGGCGCGCGCCACACGCAGGGCCGATGCCGCACGCTCCAGCCCGCCGGAGAGCAGCGTCACGTCCGAGGTTTCGCGCGCGATGTCTGTGCCTTGGCCCATGGCGATCCCTAAGTCGGCTTGCGCGAGCGCGGGCGCGTCGTTGATGCCGTCGCCCACCATGGCCACCTTGGCGCCAGCGGCTTGCAGGCGCGCCACTTCGGCGGCTTTGTCGTGCGGCAGCACGCCGGCCAGCACGCGCTCGATGCCCAACTCGCGCGCCACGCGCTCGGCCGTGCGCGGGTTGTCGCCGGTGAGGATGGCGACTTCAAGACCCAGCGCGCGCAACTCGGCCACGGCGGTGGGAGACTCGGCGCGTAGCGTATCTTCCACGCGGATGCGTCCGATCACGATTCCATCCGCCGCGACG
>CAZDIZ010000015.1:9889-41935 GCA_964505625.1 uncultured Solibacteraceae bacterium
GCGTAGCGTATCTTCCACGCGGATGCGTCCGATCACGATTCCATCCGCCGCGACGTTCAGCGTGGAATCGGTTCCGGCCGACGCGACTTCAATCAGCCGCCCGTCGACGCGCGCGCGTACACCCTTGCCGACGATGGCCTCGAATTCGGAACTCTCGGGGAGCGGCGTGCCGGCCGCGCGCGCGACGATGGCCTTACCGTAAGGATGCTCGCTGAGGCGCTCAGCGGCGGCGGCCAGACGCAGGACCTCGTCGTCGGAATAGCCGTTTTCGGGCTGTATATCGGTTACTTGCGGCACACCGGCTGTGAGCGTACCGGTTTTGTCCAGAACGATGGCGGTGACGCGGCCGGCCGTCTCCAGTGCCGCTCCGCTCTTGAACAGCACGCCCAACTGCGCGGCGCGCCCGGTGGCCACCATGATGGCGGTTGGCGTCGCAAGCCCCAAAGCGCACGGACACGCGATGATGAGCACGCTCACAAAGTGCAGCAACGCCTGCTCGACGGTTCCGGCGAAGAGCCAGACCACCAGCGTTGCCAGCGCGGCGAGGATAACGGCGGGCGTGAACCAACCGGCCACCACGTCGGCTAGACGCGCGATGGGCGCTTTCGATCCTTGCGCGCGCTCCACCATCTGGACGATTTGCGCGAGCACCGTATCGGCGCCGACTTTGCGCGCCTCGAACTGAAACGCTCCCGCGCCGTTAATGGTGGCGGCGTAGACGCTTGCGCCCGCGGTCTTCTCGACCGGCGCGCTTTCGCCGGTGAGCATGGACTCGTCCACCGAAGAAGCGCCTTCGCGAATCACACCGTCGACCGGAATGCGCTCGCCGGGCCGGATCACCACGAAGTCGCCGGGCCGCACCTCGCCAACGGGGATGGCGGCTTCCCCGCCGTCGCGCAGCACGTTGGCCATTTTGGGCGCCAGGTCCGACAGCTTGCGAATCGCGTCGGAGGCGCGCTTGCGCGCGCGCGCTTCTAGCATGCGCCCCATGAGCACCAACGTAACGATGACTGCCGCGGATTCGTAATAGACCGGCAGCGCGGGATTCAGAATGGTTGCGATGGCCGAATAGACGAAGGCAGCGCCGGTGCCTGTGGCGACCAGTGTGTTCATGTCGGCGGTGCGCCGGCGGAGCCCTTTCCAGGCGCTTGTGAAGAAGCCCGAACCGCAATAGAAAAGCACGGGCGCGGTGAGAATCAACTGAAGCCAATGGGCGCCATGGAAATGCAGCGCGCCGTGCGACATGGCGATCACGACCACCGGAGCGCTCAGGATGGCGGCAAGCGTGAACTTGCGCGCGAGCGTTTGCGCTTCGGCTCGTTCGACTTCGGCGGCATCTTTCGGCACAGCTACACCGTAGCCGGCGTCGCGCACCGCCTGAGCCAAACGTGACGCTTCGGTCGCGGCCGGATTGTAGCGAACGGTGGCGCGACGCGTCGCGAAGTTGACTGCCGCATTGGCGACACCGGGCGCGTGGCGGAGGGCTTGTTCGACATTGTGCGCGCATCCGGCACAGGTCATGCCGGTGATGGCGAGGTCCACCGACACAGTCGGGGCGTCGCTTGGAGCCGGCTTCGGCTTTGGCGGCGCCGCCCCCAGTTGAACGAGTCCCGGTGAGTTCCCCATACTATCGAGGATGCGTAAGCACCCCCGGTGGATACCGCGAAACTATTTCAACGGCTCGGTGGCTTTCATCAAATCATCCACCGTTTCTGCGACAATTTCTTCCACCGCGGGACGGAACGCGGCGGGCTGCCCGTAGGGGATCATTGCTCCGGCGCCTTCATATCCGCCTTCCTTCAATATGCGCAGCGAAGGAATGTAGGCGAACACGTCGTTGGAATAGCCGGCCACCCAGGTATTGTCCCAACCGTATTGGGCCTTGAAGCGCAGAGCGTAGTCGACCACCACCTCGCCGCCCATGACAATCAACGTCAGGTCCTTTCCGAAGCGCCAGACCTGGAGCGGATAGGGATACTCGGTTGGCAGCTTGCCTTCGCGATCGAGCTGGGCGAGCATCAGTTTGGCGTGGCGCACGATGTAGACGGATGAGTCGGAGAGCTTGGCTTGCCATTCAGCGCGCGTGGGTGGCGTTTGGAAGGGCAGGTTCACGTGCTCGAATGCGGTGCGCAGTGCTCCAGTGACCGGCCGCGACTTGGCTTTCAGCGCGTTTGTCACCGCGGCGGCCATCACTTGTCCATAGGTGCGCGCCAGTTCGACGCTGCGCCGCGGCAAGGGATTCGCATCCGCGCCGGCACCGGCGACGAAGAGAAACTCCGCTCCGGGGTGCTGCTTTTCGAGTTCACTCTGCGCGAAGCCCGGCCAATCGCCGCTGAGCTGATAGATATCCACGGTGGTGGCATGGCAGGCGTAGCCGAACACGGCGGCGCGCAGCTTACCGCCGGGCGCGCGCACGGCCAGCACAGGCACGTCTTGATCCACCGGTCCCGGCCAAGCTCGATGATTGGCGTGACGGCGATTGACAGCGAAACCAGCCGTGTCTTGCGAAAAAGTGAGCGTGGCGGGCGACAGATCCTTGACCGCGGCGCCGATCGCCTCGACGGTCTGTTCGATCAACCATTTGGTGTAACGGTCGATCACCACCTGCTGCTCCGCATTGATGCTGTATGCGGGCCAGAGCATGCGCCCGATCACCGGGCCGCTGTGCGTGTGCGAGCTGGTCAGCGCGATGCGGTCGCGGCCGAGAGAGTACTTGGCGCCAGCGCGCGCGGCGATTTCATCGCCGACGTCTTTCGGAAATCCCAGCAGGTCGCTCGAAACCAGCACGGCACGCGTGCCCGATTCGTCTTCGACGGCGAGCGCCTTGACGTACAATTCGGCGAGAACGCCTTCGGAAGGATGTGTGCGGCTTCCATAACCGGCCATGAAGATGGGCTCGCGTGGCGTGATGTTCACCTTCGCGATGCCGGCTTTCCAACCGGCCGAAAGCGGTTGGAGCAGGGTGGTACAAAACAACGTTGCCAGTAAGATGGTCCGCATACTCACCATCATAACTTGGCTCGCGCGGAAGGTCGTGAAGAATGAAAGTTTCAGGAAGCCAACGCGTCGGCAACCGCGTGGAGCACATCGTCCACGCGCAGCGGCTTTTGTAGTGTGCTGTGCGCGCCGAGCAATTTGGCGATGCGCAAGAACTCCCCGCCAAAGGCGCCCGACATGGCGATCACTTTGAGCGCGGGTTGTTCGCGCCGGATGGCTTGAATGGTCTCGAAGCCTTCCTGCTCCGGCATCACCAGATCCGTCATCACGAGGTCGATGTCCTCGTTACGCACCTGGTCGAGCGCCTTGCGGCCATCCGCCGCTTCCAGCACTCGATATCCTCCGCTCTCCAACATTAAGCGGAGCACTTTGCGTACATCGTCATCATCATCCACCACCAGCACCGCTCGAGCAGTAGAGGCCTGTTGCTCCGTCATCTACCCTCATCCTATTACAAACCGGGCAAAGACGAAAGGGAGGACACCGGGCCGAAGCCCGGTGTCACTGATTCAGCAGGAAGGTCACATCGATGGGAGCAATGACTTCAACGGGTGCACCGTTCAGCATAGTGGGACGATAAACCCATTGCCGAACGGCATTCACCGCCGCTTCCACCAGCAAAGGATGACCGCTCACTACGTCGAGCTTGCGGATGACACCGTCGGTTCCGATCACACCCATCAGCCGGACGACTCCGGAAATGCGCGCCGCCCGCGCCAATGCAGGATAGGGAGGCAAGATCCGGCGCAGCAACTTTCCCTCCACCACGTTGCCGCCCAGCCGGATGCGCTGGATTTCGACGGCAGGAGGCTCAGCGGCCTTCACCGGCGCCGGACGTTCCACCGGGGGCGGCGGAACCACGGCCCGGTCGGGGCGACCCCATGCGCCGAACACGCCGTCGGGAGAGCCGGGACCGAAGCCCACCCGCGTGCTGTTAGGATCAAGCGCCGGCGGCCCTTCCACCTGATCGACAATATTGGTCACACGGTCGGGAACGCCCGCCGGCTCCACGATCCTGTCCGAGCTGAACGGAACCGCCGTGCGGGCGGCGGCGCCGGAGCTTCTCTCCGCCCGAGGTGGGTCAGAAGGTGGCCCGACAGGCACCAACGGCATGAACCAGGAGGGTTGCCAATGCGCCCGCGGCAGCGCATCCGGCTTCACCAACGGAATCAGAATCGCCAGACCGATCAGGGAAGCCTGGATAGACATCCCCGCCATATAGGTCCAGGACCGCGTCGCCCTTCTCGTTTCCCACATCATCGCATCTTCGAACATCGTGTCCACCTCCTTTCCCGCTCATATGGACACCGGAACCCCTGTTCTGGTTCCCGGCAAGGGGGTGCGTTGCGGGTGGTGTCCTAATAGTGCGTTGCGGCTTCAGCCTAGGCGTTATGACGGAATCCATGTCCTACTATGGCGCCCGCAAGTGCTTTGCGGATAGTATCGCTCGTATTGGCGAAGAAGATGCCCCCAACTATCCGAAGGATTGGAATCTAAACAATGGGCTTACCGCCCTAACCGAGGCAATCGAGGTGACTCTAGGGCAGATCAAAGAGCTGCTTGGCAGAATCGTACAAATGTTGGAGAAGCGGTATTAGGCCAAGAGTTCTGCGATGCTCCACACGTGATCCGTGATTCCGACTTCCATAGTCGGCGTAACCCGTAGCGTCTTATGAACGCGGCAGAAGTTGTACCACACAAATCGCAGGGAGATTGCACCCGCATGGTTCTCTACTTTCTTCGAGAAGTGATTCGCGTCAACCTCGTTGCGGAAGCGGGCTCACGAATCGGATGTGGGGGTCTCCTGAATTGGCGAAGTAGCCTCTTTTGCGGACGCACCCCTTGTTGCAGGTTGTTCTGAAGATCCCCATTGAACAACGAGGGCTCCCTTCTTCAGCAGGTTCATTAAACCGTCAATCGATCCATCCCGATCATTGTTTCTCCATCGCATGAACACCTTCCATAATTCCCGGACCGTCCAAAATCCAGAACCCCCAATTGCTATTATCGCTACTGCCTGCCAAGTTTCCTTTGGAATTCCAAACGCATCACGGAAAGTCGATGTGACGAAAGAGAACAGAAGTGATGCCAGAAGGCAAACTGGCGCTACCCAGGAGTCCTTCATTTGGATCTGCGTTTTCCAGTCGCTCAGGCATCGATAGGCACGATCTTCTGTTATCCAGATGGTCTCCTGTGCAATGTTCACGTGGGTGATCCCGGCCACCATTTCTTTTGAGATCGCATCGGCGATGATCTGGGAGCCCTGAGGAGCGCTTGGTTTTTTATTCGCTTTTTCCAAAGCCAAACTCCGCAAGCGGGACAAGAAAACCGAGAACGTGATGATGTACCGCTCCGCACCGTGTACATGCAACTGCAATCGTTGGGATAGACGGACCGCCCAATTGAACCGTCCCCCCAAAGATAGCCGTATTGGCAAAAAGGAAGTCGAGGACCGTGAAAGTCGAATTCCCGCATCTAACACAAGGGTTGCCCGCTGCTCCTCGCTTTTCGAGTTCTTGAATGATGCGTTGCTTCTGCTCTGGGGTGAGGGCGATAGAGTTTTGAGCAATAGCCACACTTCACCTCGGATCTTCGAGTCTATCACCAAACTACGTTGGGAGATCGGAAGAAATGGCGTAAGCACTCGTACCTGCTCGGTCAAACTGATCCACTACCGGAGTCCCCCTGGTGACGCACCCCAAAAGGTATCACTTGTGATTACTTTTCCCTTGATATGGTAATCAACAATGATTACCATGGGAATGTGACGGCGAGTGAAGCTAAGCGGAAGCTGGCGAAATCAGGCTGCACGTTCACGGATGGCACGAAGCACACCGTCGTCTACTACAAAGGCAAGCGGTCATTGCTGCCCCGGCACCCGAGCAAGGAGATCAAGCGGGCTACATGGCTCGGGATTCTGAAGGATCTCGGACTGAAGGAGTGAGCATGGAATATCCGGCGTTGTTTGAGCCCGCCGAAGAAGGCGGGTTTGTGGTTACCTTCCCCGACTTCGGATGGGGAGTCACGCAGGGCGACACAGAAGTGGAAGCGCGGGAAATGGCGGCCGACGCGCTGGCCACGATGGTGCAGGAGCACATTCGCAAAGGCGAGGATCTCCCACGCCCGAGCAAACCGCGCGGCCGGAAGTACCGCATCATCCGCCTGCCGGCGCGCGCGGACATCAAGGCGGAATTGTACGCGGCCTTTCGATCCTCCGGGATGAAAAAGGCCGAATTTGCGAGACGTCTCGGGATTCCCAAGACAATCGTCGATCGGTTGTTCGATTTCGATATGAACACGCGACTCGATCTGATCGAGGCGGCGTTCGCGGCGTTGGGTAAGCAGCTCGAGGTTTGCGTGCGGGACGCGGCGTAGCTGGGAAATGCCGGGGCGTGTTTTAGAGGTGCGTTTATGGCACCACTCAAACAACCCAGGCGTTCGTCACGAACCGTGATGCTTACGGTGGAATCGGGCCGCGTTGCGGAGGGGAGGCTCGCGCGTGCTAGAATCAAAGAGTTATGGGAATCCCGAACGTCAAGCGCTTCCGGCCTTTCTGCCCTGTCTGCAACGAGAGCTTCACTCTCATGGCCGTTGTGCCGAAAGACTCCGACGTCGACGCTTACTTGGCGGACGTCGTCGCCCGTCATGACCACAAAGCGTACCAGGAAGCCAAGCAGTTGCACTTCAAGGTCCGCGTCGGTCAGCAGAAGCAGCGCAAGGCGAAGTAATCTATGGCAGGCGCGCCTTCAAGGCGCGCACCGCCCTCAGAGCTTCGCTCGCCACATCGGCATCCGCATCCTTGCTCAGCGCATCCAACGCGCTTAGTGTCTTCGCATCGCCACTGATGGACAGGATCTGCGCGAGCTGAATCTTCTCTTCTTTAGTCCCCTTCTTAAGCGACTGTTCGACAGCGGCGCGGATATTCGCATCGCGCGAAAGCTCGATCAAGAACGCGCGCGCCTCGCCCTGCCGCGAAGAGGAATTCAGTGTATTGATCAGATACTGCAGCGGGCTGAACTCGGTCAGTTCGGTCTTGCCGAGCAACACCAGCGCGAAGGCCTGCGACAGGCGCGGGCTCAGCTTCTTCTCCTCGTTGAAGGCCTTTTCGATGATGGGCAAATCGCCCGTGTTGCGCAACCGGCCGTAACCTTCCGCGGCGGCGCCGCGGAGCCCGTCGTCCTTGTCCTGGATGTAAGAGGCGAACACTTTGCGATTCTGCTCTTCCGGCAGCATGGCGATGGCGGTCAGCGCCGCGCGGCGAACTTTGTTGTTGCGCGCGCGGTCCAGAGCCGATCGCAGATCCGAAAGCGCGCTCTTGTTGAGCAGAATGCCGGTGGTTTCCAGGGCGGCGATCTGCACACGGTCGTCGGGGTCGCGCAGCAGGAAGATGATGCGGTCGGCGACGCTCTGGTCGCGAATCTTCTGCATGGCGATGAGGCACTCGTAGATCAGCGTGCTGTCCTTGGAACGCAGCGCCTCGACCAGATCCGGAAGCGCGGCCTTGCCGCGCAGGATGCCGATGGCGCGCGCCGCGTTGGCGCGTGATTCCATGCTGGACCCGCTACTGGCCAGCTTACCCAGCGCGGCGATCACTTCGGGCTTCACCTGAATGAACGGATCGATCACGGAGTCGTTGGTGTCTGTAAAGCGGCCCTTGACCGACGAGCCAACGCGTTTGATGGAGGCGGTGAAGCCGGTCTGCACGTAGCCGGGCAGGTAGAAGTTCACCAGGCCGTCGGTCGCGCGGATCTGCACCTCGGGATCGTTGTCCTTGGTGGCCTGCACCAGCGGGTCGATGCTGTACTGCGTGCCGATGTCGACGATGGATTTCACCGCTTCGACACGAACATCGGCCACCGGGTCGGCCAACATCTTCTGCAACTCGGGAATCGCCTGCGAACCCTGCTTGCCGAGATCCTTGGCGGCCTTGGCCCGCTGCTTGGGGGTGCTGGCCGGGTCCTGCAGCGCGAGCGCAAGGCAAAGCGGCAATAGAAAGAGTGCTAGAGTGCGAGCCAAAGGGATTCTCATACCCCCATTATGAAGGAATCCTGCCCGGCGCGGGCTGAAAAGGGCCAGACGGGTCAACCTGTCGATTTCGGCACCTTAGAACGAACTTTCACGCGGGGGCGTGCGTAATAGCCAAAAGAGGAGGAATATGCGCAATCGGCTTCCAACCTATTTCCTGCCGGCGGCCCTGCTGCTGCTTTCTGGCTGCGGCATTGAAGGACTCGAGGGCTTCGGCAACTCCCAGAAGTTCCAACAGGACTTCCATCACACCTACGACCTGACACCCGGCGGCAGGCTTTCCATCGAAAACACGAACGGCAGCATCGAGATTATCGGCTGGGAAAAGAACTCGGTCGACATCTCGGGCACCAAGTACGCCGCCACGGAAGAGTTGATGAACGAGATCAAGGTGGACATTGCCGCATCGCCCAGCGAGATTCGCGTGCGCACCGTGACTCCGACAGGACGGCGGGGCAACCTCGGCGCCAAGTACATGATACGGGTCCCCTTCAAGACGGTATTGGATCGTATTGAATCCTCCAACGGCAGCGTGCGCGCCGAGAACGTTGAAGGACCGGCCCGGCTGCACACCAGCAACGGTAGCGTGAAGGCCTTCAAGCTGCGCGGCGAGTTGGATGTTGTCACCAGCAACGGCAGCGTCGAAGCCACCGATACCGAAGGCAACGCCACCGTGCGTACCAGCAACGGGTCGGTGACGGTGGAGAATCTGCGCGGGGCCCTGGATGCCACGACATCCAATGGCCGCATTCGCGCGCGGATCGCGCAGGCTGAACCAGGAAAACCGTTGCGCGCCTCGACCTCCAACGGCAGCATCGATCTGACGGCAGAGTCGTTCAAGGACAACGACATTCGCGCCTCGACCTCCAACGGCTCCATCACCGTTCGGCTGCCTGCCTCGCTCAACGCGCGCCTGCGGGCCGGCACGTCGAATGCAACGGTATCGAGCGATTTCGACGTACTGGTAAAGGGCGGCACGCACTCCAAGACCCGCCTGGACGGCAACGTGGGGAACGGTGGGGCGCTGATCGACCTGACGTCGACCAACGGCAGCATCAAGATTTTGAAGCAGTAAGTAAGCATCTGGCATCCGCACGGCTTGCGCCGGGGGGCTCGGCTGAGAGAGTCTGGTCTCGATGAGCTCCCTGACGCTGCTGGTGGCCGGCAATCCGGCCGAGCGCGCGCTCGCGCCGTTGGAACGTCTTCCGGAGGCGACGCGCATCGCGGTAAGCGAGACCCCGTCCGCCTTCGCCGCGCTGGCGCCCGAGGCCGATGTCATTCTGGATGCCTGGAGCGCGCCCGGAGTGCTCGAAGCGGTTTTTGCGATGTGCTCGCGCGTTCGTTGGGTGCATTCGCTGACGGCCGGAGTGGAAGGCGTCCTCTTCCCCGCCCTGGTCGAAAGCCCCATCCCGCTCACCAATTCCCGTGGCGTGTTCGCGCGTTCGCTGGCGGAGTTCGCCATCGGCGCGATGCTCTACTTCGCCAAGGACTTCCGCAGGATGCTGCGTAGTCAGGCCGCGGGCAAGTGGGACCGTTTCGACATTGAGGAAGTCCACGGACACACGGCTGCGATTCTAGGGTTTGGCGAGATCGGCCGGTACACGGCGCGGCTGGCGTCCGCGCTCGGCATGGAGGTCACCGCGTTGCGGCGGCATCCACAGCGAGCTGCGGGTGATCTCGCCGATGTGCGCGTGTACGCGCCGGAAGAAAAGATGGCGTTCCTTGCCGAAGCCGACTATTTGGTAATCTCCGCGCCGCTCACTCCGGAAACGCGCGGCATGATCGGCGAGGCGGAACTGCGCGCAATGAAGCCAGGCGCCGTCGTGATCAACGTCGGCCGCGGTCCGGTAGTTCAGGAAGCGGCGTTAGTCCAAGCGTTGCAGGAAGGTTGGATTCGCGGCGCGGCGCTCGACGTCTTCGAACAGGAACCGCTGCCCGAGGCGCATCCGTTCTACAAGCTTGAGAATGTGCTGCTCTCCGCTCACTGCGCCGACCACACGGCGGATTGGAAGGAACTCGCCATGACGTTCTTCGTTGAGAACTTCGCACGCTTCCATCGCGGCGAGCCGCTCAAGAACGTCGTCGATAAGCGCCTGGGCTACTGAGCGCGGCGAGCGTACCAGGCGCGCGCGCGTTCGTAGAGCGCCAGCACCTGCTCGCGTTCGGAATCGTCGCGGAAACGCCGGGCATCAGCCTTGGTCTTGCCGATCAACTCATCCATCCAGGTGACGAAGTAGCGTGCGTCGTCGTGCGCGTCGAAGCGTCCATCAAGAAACACGGGGCTCGAATGCGCCATGCGCGTGGTCTCATTGGTGTCGGCGAAACAGCGCGCGGCCACCCAGCTATATCCGGCAGTGTCCAGTTTGTATTCGAAGCGCAGCTCGCGCCCGTCGCCGCGCGGGCGCTCGACATGAACGACACGGCCGTTGGCCACCACTTCCGCCGCGCGGATCGGGTCGCGCGAAAGCACTTCGACCGACACCGTGCGCAGTCTTCCGCTTCCTGTCACTTCGAAAAACAACAGCGGGCCGTTGGTGGCGATACTTGGTCCGGCTTGCAGCGAACGGTACCAATTCTCAACGCTGAACGTCCCGCGCTGGGGCACGTAGACGCGGTTGTAGCCAAGCGGGTTCGGCAACACGCCGGTGGCCGATCCGGCCGATGGCGCCATGCGGAAACCGAGATTCAGATAGCGGTAGTAGAGGCTCAGACAGAATTCGATGAAGCCTTGTCGGCCCGGAAATTGGCGTTGATCGCGCGCACGGCCCCAGACTTCGTTGTCGAGCATGCCGTACTGTGTGAAGTGATTGTGCGCGACGCCCATGGAATCCGGCGTGGCCAACGCTACCATCACGGGCGTCTCCCACCAAATGGGCTTTTCGCAATCGAACCACGGCAGCAGTTGTCCCTTCGCGCGTTGCGCGCGCGCCCGCTCGACGAATGTGATGCCGGCCGGAAACCAACGGCCGTCGACGGAAATGTCGATCGGCTCGCGCAGTCCATTGATGCACCACGCGCCGCCGCCGCGCTCGTCTTCGGCGTTGAGCAGCGTCATAACGTGGCGCGCCGAAGCGCGCACCAACGGATCGGCGGGCACGGGTTTGTCGCGCCACCAACTGCGTTTGTTCCAGATGGTGAAGTTGACGCCGAGGTTCACGTCCTCGGTGAGCAGGGCGGGCACCAATTCTTCGCTCGTGCGATGCACATGGAGATCGCCACACCACCAGCCGCGCTGCTCCATGTCGATCCAGCGGCGATTGGCGAAGACCACCGTCGCCGGTGCGTCCACCGTGCGTTCCAGACGCTCGTATTCGAGGCCGCGTTCGGCCACGATCAGATAGCGACCCTCGGGCACGTCGACGCGGCACTCGCCGTCCACGAGGAAGCTGCCCACGGACGGATGATCGTCGCCGAAGCGGATGCGCCGGGGGCGCTCGCTTACGACACCGCCCGGCTGATACATGAGACCACCCGAACCGCGCACTTCGAGCCGCGCGCGGACCGGCGCGCCGGAAGCATCGGTGACACGAATCCGCAATTCGCCGGCCGCGAGCGCCGTGGCGGCGAGACACACCATCAGGATGATTCGCACGATTAACTCCCCACGTAGCGGGCGTACAGACTGCGCGCCAACGCGACATCGGTGGTGCCCTTGATGATCGCCCGGCCATCCGGGAACACCGTCATATCGTAAGGCGGCAGGAAAAAGCGCAGCGCGAATTCGTTTGCACGCACCTCACCGAGCGGCTCCAGTTGCGCGCGCAGCGCCTGAAGATCCAGCGGACGTTCGCGCTCGTGTATCTGCACGGCGTTGCGTCCGCACAAGCCGATGGGCACGCGCCGCGAGCCATCGAGATGCACAAACCGCCGCTCGCCGCAGGCCGGACACGCTGCATCGGGAGCGGGCTGGTCGATTTGGCGTATAACGCCGGTCCAAACGTCGATGGTGGTGATCCGGCGCGCCACTTCTCCGGCATGGCCGGCCAGGACCTTGACGGCCGCACTCACTTGCAGCGACGCCACCGCTGCCGTGATGGTGTTGAGCACTCCGGCAGTTTCGCAGGTGGGTTGCGCACCGGTGGGAGGCGATGGATAGACGCACTTCAGGCACGCCGTCAGGCCGGGAATCACCGGCATGGTCAGTCCGTAGCTCGCCACGGCGGCGCCATAAATCCACGGTTTGCTTTCACGCACGGCGAAATCGTTGATCAGGTAGCGCGTCTCGAAGTTGTCGGTCCCGTCCAGGATAATACCGGCTCCGCCGAGCAACTCTCCGATGTTCGCCGCGGTCAGGTCCGAAACGTGCGCCACCACTTTCACGCCGGAGTTGATACGCGTGAGTGCGCGATGGGCCGCGATGGCCTTGGGCAGTCCTTCGGCGGCGTCGGACTCCTCGTAGAGCCACTGCCGCTGGAGATTGCTCATCTCGACGTAGTCGCGGTCGATTAAAACAAGTGTTCCGACGCCTGCGCGTGCGAGCGCCGCGGCGTGAAAGCTACCGAGCGCCCCGCAGCCCACCACCGCGGCGCACGCGGCACGTAAACGCTCCTGGCCCTCAACGCCGAGGCCGGAAAACAGGATCTGGCGCGAGTAGCGTTCGCGCTCTTGGGCAGTCATTCGTCCCCATCCTAGCAGCCGTTAGAGTATCATGCAGTAAGTGCGCCGTTCCCTCATGCGACGCCTCTGGTCATCCTTTCTAGCCGGCTGCTTTTTTGCCGCGGCCGCTTACGGCGGGCCCGAGGATTTCGAAGGCAAACGCATCTCAATAATCCGTTTTTTGCCCGTCGAGCAACCGCTGCCTGCCTCGGAGCTCGACCAGATCCTCCCTGTCCGTATGAAGACCCCCCTGCGGATGGTGGATGTGCGCGCGTCGCTTGACCGGCTCTACGCCACGGGACGCTACGAAGATATCGAAATCGACGCTGAACCCGACGGCGAGAATGTGGTGATCACCTTCCGCACGAAGAACCGTTTCTTCGTCGGGCGCGTCACCCTGGACGGGGCCAAGCCGCCTCCAAGCCGCGACGCGCTCCGCGACGCGGCCAAGCTGGACTTGGGATCGCTCTACCTGGAAGAGCGCGGCAAGCAGGCTGAGAATAACATCACGCGCGAACTACTCGACAACGGCTTTTACAGCAGCCGAGTGCAGCGGCGTTTGGAATACGATGCGCGCACACAGCAGGTACACATTCATTTCGACGTCGAAACCGGACGGCGCGCGCGCTTCGGCGTGCCGGTGTTCACGGGCGATCTTCAGCAAACGCCGGCCAAGTTGCTCAAAACCACCCGTTGGCACGGGTGGTTTGGCTGGCGTCCATTCACCGACAGCCGAGTGGACCGGGGCCTGGAACGCATCCGTAACTCCTATGCCAAGCGCGACTACTTGATGTCCACCGTGCAACTGACCGAGGTCAGGTTCGACGCGGCGGCGCGGAAGCTGAGCCCTGCGGTGGCCATTGATGCCGGGCGGCGTGTACGGGTGCGCGTAACCGGCGCCCAAGTGTCGCGCGGCAAGTTGCAGCGCCTGATTCCCACCTTCGAGGAGCAGTCCATCGACCGCGAACTGCTCAACGAAGGCGTGCGCAACCTGACCGAATACCTGCAGTCCGAAGGGTACTTCGAAGCGCACGTCCAGGTGCGCCCGCCGCGCATGGAAGACGGCATTGAAGTCGTCGAGTTCGCGGTTGAGCGAGGCGCGCGGCACAAACTGGTCGAGATCGAGATACAAGGCAATCGCTACTTCAGCAGCCGTGTCATTCGCGAACGCATGTCGGTGGCGCCGGCCTCGCTCGAACTGCGCAGGGGCCGCTACAGCCGCGAAGCGCTGGAGCGCGATGCCGACTCGATCCGCGATCTGTACCGCTCGAACGGATTCCGCGACTGCAAGGTGGAAACCGGTATACAGAACAACTATCGCGGCAAGGACGGCGAAGTGGCCGCCATCGTCAAGATTGCTGAAGGCGACCAATGGCTGGTCTCGCGTTTCGACTTGCAGGGCGTCGAAACGTCCGAAGCCGGTGCGCTGAACGCACTGTCGGCTATACGCCCCGGACAGCCGTTCAGCGAGGCGAACGTCGCCACCGATCGCGACAACATCCTGGCGTATTTCTACGACCGCGGATACCCCGACGCCAGCTTCGAGTGGAGTTGGAAACCCGCCAAGGAGGCGCGCCGCGTCGAAGTCGAGTATCGTGTGCAGCCGGGGCGGCGTGAGTATGTGCGCGAGGTTCTCATCGGCGGTCTGGAAGCCACGCGGCCGCAACTGGTCAACCGCCGCATTTTGCTGAACCCCGGTGATCCGCTGTCGCAGAGCCGCATGATTGAAACGCAGCGCCGGCTCAACGATCTGGGCATCTTCGCCAAGGTCGATGTGGCGGTGCAGAATCCGGATGGCGATGAACCCGCCAAGTACGTGCTGTATCAGCTCGAGGAATCCAAGAAGTATTCGCTTGCGGGCGGTCTCGGTTTTCAGGTGGCGCGCATCGGCGGCGGCACCACCAGCTTCGACTCTCCCGCTGGAGAGGCCGGCTTCAGCCCCAGCGCTTCGCTCGATTTGACGCGTCTGAATTTCCGCGGCCTGGGCCATTCGGTGAGCGTTCGCGGCAACGTGTCGACCTTGCAGCAGCGCGCCTTGTTCAACTACACCGCGCCGCAGTTCATGAGCAACGAGCGTCTGACGCTTTCCTTCGTGGGCCTGTTCGACGATTCGCAGGACGTGCGCACCTATGCCAGCCGCCGCTGGGAAGGTTCGACGCAGCTTTCCCACCGCTGGACGCGCTCGAAAACCGCGCAGTACCGCTTCAGCTATCGCCGCGTCGGCGTCGATCAGGGCAGCCTCAAGATCGATCCCGCGCTCATCCCGCTGTTATCACAGCCGGTGCGCGTCGGCATGCTCAGCGGTACTTACATCGACGACCGCCGCGACAACCCTCTGGACGCGCACTCGGGCACGCACAACACGCTGGACTTGGGAATGGCATCGAAGGCGTTCGGCTCCGAGGTCGCCTACATGCGGATGCTTGCGCGCAACGCCACATATCATCGTCTGAACACGAAACTGGTACTCGCACGCACCATGACGTTCGCCATGATGGGCGCATTAAGCGCCAACTCCGCGATTGAAGATCCCACACAGAACATCCCGCTGCCGGAACGTTTCTTCGCCGGCGGCGGCTCGTCGCACCGAGGCTTTCCGGACAACCAGGCCGGACCGCGCGACTTGAAGACCGGCTTCCCGTTGGGCGGCAAGGCCATGCTGGTGGCGGCCACCGAACTGCGTTTCCCGCTGCTCGGGAGCACACTGGGCGGAGTACTCTTTCACGATGCCGGCAACGTCTATTCCAGCGTGGCCGACATCAGCTTCCGGGCGATCCAGCGCGACCGGCAGGACTTCAACTACATGGTGCACGCCGTGGGCGTAGGGTTCCGCTACCGCACGCCCATTGGGCCGCTGCGTCTGGATCTGGCTTACAGCGTGAATCCGCCGCGCTTTTTCGGATTCAAGGGCACCACCGAGGAGTTGCTGAAGAACCTGGGCACGCCGACCGATCAGCGGATCAACCATTTTCAGTTTCACTTCTCGCTGGGGCAGGCTTTCTGATGCTCGTCCGCATTGCCATGCTCGCGATTCTGGCAGCCCACTGGGGCGCGGCGGAGATTCTTGACCGCATCGCGGTGACGCTCGACAATCGCGTCATCGCCGAAAGCGATCTGGTTCGCGAGATCCGCTTGAGCGCGTTTCTCAATGGCACGCAGCCGGACCTGTCCGGAGCCGCCAAACGCGCAGCCGCCGCGCGGCTGGTGGAACGCACGCTCATGCGCCGCGAAATGGAGTTGAGCCGCTATCCCATTCCGGCTGCGAAGGACGCCGATGCCGCTTTGGCCAACTGGCGCAAGGAGCATTTCCCTGGCGACGAGGCGTTCGCCAGGGCGTTGCGCGGCGCCGCCATCAATCAAGAAGCACTGCGCGGGTACCTACTGGAGCAACTGACTGCGCTGCGCTTCATCGACTACCGCTTTAAACCGGGCGTGCAGGTTCTGGATTCCGAAGTGAAGCAGTACTACGAGAAGCGGTTACTGCCGCAGTCGCGGTCGTCGGGAGTGGCCAAGGATCCGCCGCTCGAAGAAGTCGCCGAGAAGATCGGACAGGTTCTGGCGGAAGAGAAAGTCGACCACATGCTCGACGAGTGGTTGAAGGACGCGCGCTCACGCACCCGGATCGTGTATCGCGAGGCGGTGTTCCAATGAACTGGCGACGCGTGAGGATCTTCGCGGCCGTTCTGGGCGCACTGCTCTTCATGGCAATCGCCGCCGTGATGGTGGTGCTCCGTACCGCGTGGTTCCGCGAGCAGGTTCGGCAACGCATCGTGGCGGAAGTGGAACGCGCCAGCGGCGGACGCGCCGAACTTGGAGCGTTCCAGTTTGAAGCCGGCGCGATGCGAGCGGAAGTTCGCGATTTCATTCTGCACGGAACCGAAGCGCCCGGTTCGCAGCCTCTGCTGCGCGTTCGCCGCGCGGCGGTGGGATTGAAGCTGGTTTCCATCCTGCGGCGCGACGTCGATATACACTCGCTCGATGTTGAAGAGCCGCGGCTGCGTATCCAGGTGCATCCGGACGGCACTACAAACCTGCCGCGTCCCAAGGTGCCCCGCCGCGGACCGCGCAACGCCGTCGAACAGTTCCTTGCCCTCGCGATCGGCCGCGTGGATATCCGCGACGGAACCGTTGAGTGCGGTATCGAGAAGCTCGACGTGGAACTGCACGGCGAACAGCTTCGCGCGCAAATGTTCTATCAAGCCGCGCCGGAGAAGTACCTGGGCGAGGTGTCCATGCGCCAGGCTCGCTTCAAATCGCCGTACCTGCCACCCAGTCCCATGGAGTTTTCTTCGAAGGTGGAACTGGAAGGCAACCGAGTGACGGTTCGCAACGGAACTTTGCGCATGGCTAAGTCCACGTTGCGCGTCGACGGCTCGGTGGCAGATTGGTTCTCACCGAAGGTGGATGCGCGCTTTTCGGGCGAAGTGCCAGTAGCGGAATTCGTGCGCGCCGCGTCGTTACCGGTCGCGCCCGTGGGCACTGCGACGGTGGAAGGCGATGTGCACTACGACCGTAACGAGGGATGGCGTGTGCGGTCGAACGTCTCGGCCAGGGGACTCGCTTATCAGGAGTCGGGAGTGCGCGTCGACGGCGCGTCGCTCCACGCGACTGCCCAATGGACGCCGGGACGCCTGCACATCCCGCGGTTGCAGGTGATGGCCCTGGGAGGACGCTTCGACGGAACAGCATCGCTTGACGGCGATAAAGTTCTGCGCGTGGACGGACGGCTGCAAGAGGTGCCGCTCGCGCGTGCATTCGCCGCGCGCGGCCTGGCCACGCCTCCGTGGGAGGGAAGTGTTTCGGGCGACGTGCATCTCGACGGCCGGCTCGGATCCAATGAGCGACGGCTGGCTGCCACACTCAGCCTCGACGGCCCATCGATCCACGGCACCGTCAAGCTCGACTACGACCGGCAGACCAACCGGCTCACGTTGGGCAGGACGTTGATCGAAACCGCGGCCAGCCGCGTTGAATTGCAGGGCGATCCGGAGACTTCCCTGTGCGCCACCGTGCGAACCAGCGATCTGAACGACCTTCTGCCGGCGATGCGTCTGGCGGGCGCGCCGCCGCCGGAGCCGTTGCCGATCGCAATCGAAAACGGCGAGGCGCAGTTCGACGGTACCGTCGCCGGCGGACTCCGGAGTCCCCGCATACAGGGCCGCGTGGCGCTTCGCAATGTGGTGTACCAAGGCCGGAAGTTCGATCATGCTTCCGCAACAATCGACGTGATGCCGGACAGCGTTCGCGCTGAGAACATCGCCATCGAACGCGGACGCATGCGCGTGAGCGGGCACGCGCGCATCGGACTGCGTTCGTACCGCACAGCGCCGGAGCTTCCGTTGGCAGCGACGCTTACCATCGCCAATGCGGACGTCGCGGAACTCGCGCCGCCCGACTACCGCGGGCCGAAGCTCAACGGTGTTGCTTCGGCACATCTTGTCGTGCAGGGTACAGCCAACGCACCGGTGGTTCGGGGCAACGTCGAACTCACGCGAGGCTCGGCCGGAGAACAGACATTCGACAACATCCGCGCCACGGTGGACTACACTTCGCCACGTCTGATTGTGTCGAAAGCGCACGCCACAATCGGCAACGCGCCAGTGGAGTGGAGCGCCACGTACACACACGCACCCGGCAATTGGCGTCGAGGTTCGCTTCGCGTGAAACTGTCCACGGCGAAGTTGCCGCTATCGAGCCTGGCTCAGTGGAAGGCGGTGGAATCCACGGCCGACGGCCACCTGAACGCGCAACTGGAGGCGAGCGCGGAAATTGACGAAAGCGGCGCGCACCTTAAAGAAATGGTGGCGCTGGCTGAGTCGCTGGACGTGACGCTGGGCACGCGAACGCTCGGGTCGGTGCGCGTGCGCGCCGCGACCGCCAACGGCAAACTGGAGATCCATCCCCGCGCGGAGTTGGCGGGCGCGAGTGTCTCCGGCCTGGTGCGCGTGGGACTCGACGCGCCTAACGCAGTGCAAGGCGAATTGCAGTTCCGCCGCCTGGCGTTGTCGACGCTGCGCACCTGGTGGTCCCGCAACTCCGGTGAACCACTACCCATTGAAGCCTTCAGTGAAGGGCGGCTCACCTTCCACGGACAGGGGTTCGAACCGCTGGGATGGAAGGCTCGGGCCGACGTCGGCCTGCTCGAAATCAAGCCGCGCACCGACGCCACCGGATCGAAACTTGAAGAACTAGGCCTACGCAACCCTGAACCCATCGTGGTGGAGGGCACGCTCGGAGAGTTGCGCGTCGTGCAAGCGAGATTGCTGGGTCACGACACGAATCTCGAAATCGGCGGCAAGGTCACGCTCGGCGCAAAAGGACGCTTCGACCTTCGCTTCAAGGGCGGCGTCGATCTGGCGATCCTGCACGATTTCGAGCCGGACCTTTCGGCGGCGGGCAAATCCGAATTGGACGCCGAAGTACGCGGTCCGCTGGACGACCCCGGCCTCTACGGAAGGCTCAAACTGATCAACGCGTCGTTGTACTTTAGCGGCGTGCCCAACGGTATCGACAAAGCCAACGGCACGGTGTTCTTTGACCGCCACCGCGCCACCATCGAGAGCCTGACCGCACAGTCCGGCGGCGGCACGCTCTCGGTGAAAGGCTTCCTGGGCTTCGGCGGCGCCGACACCGTCTACCGCCTTCAAGCCAACGCCGACCAGGTTCGCGTGCGCTATCCGGAAGGGTTCAGCACGACCATGAACGCCGCGTTGAATTTGACCGGCACAGCCAGCCGCAGCCTGCTCGCGGGCACCGTGCGCGTCTCGCGGTCGAGCATCAACCCGCGCATGGACTTCAGCGGGCTGCTGGCGCAATCTTCGCAACCGGTGGTGACGCCGGTCATCTCGAACCAGTTGCTGCGCGGCATGCAATTCGATGTGCACGTGGAAACCGTGCCCAACGCGCGGTTGGAAACCACGCTGACGCGCGATATTCAGATCGAAGCTAACCTGCGCTTGCGCGGCAATCCCGCCAAGCCCGTTTTGCTGGGCCGTATCTCGGCCACTCAGGGCGAGGTGAATTTCTTCGGCACCAAGTACAACATCTCGCGCGGCGAGCTTTCCTTCGTCAATCCCACGCGCCTGGAGCCGGTGGTGAGCCTGGATCTGGAAACGCGCATACGCGGCATCGACGTCACCGTGAGTCTGGCCGGTCCGCCGAACAAGTTGAACATGACCTACCGTTCGGACCCGCCACTGCAGTTGCAGGAGCTGATGGCGCTACTGACGGTGGGCCGCGCGCCATCTTCGAACCCCAGCGTCGCGGTGCGCCAGTTCGATACCGGCCTGGACTGGCAACAGGTGGGCGCCGGCGCGTTGCTTGGGCAGGCGCTGGCGACGCCCATCACCGGCCGCCTGCAGCGTTTCTTCGGTGTGAGCCGCATTAAGATCGACCCGCAACTGCGCGGCGTTGAAAACAACCCGCAAGCGCGCCTCACCGTGGAGCAGCAAATCTCCAAGGACATCACGTTCACCTACATCACCAACCTCAACAAAGGCCAGCAGCAGATCGTGGGTCTGCAATGGAACGTGAATAAACAGTGGTCAATCCAGGCCATCCGGGAAGAAAATGGAATGTTCGGAGTAGAGTTTCTTTACCGGAAGCAGTTCAAGTGAGTTCTAGCAAAACCAGCCACGTGGATTGGGCGGCGAAAAGGGCGCGCATGGTGGAGAACCAGATCCGCGCCCGCGGCGTTCGCGACGAGCGCGTGCTGGCTGCGATGACTCGAATTCCGCGCGAGGAATTCGTCCCCGAATCGCACCGCGACGAAAGCTACTCGGATGAACCCGTCGCGATCGGCTGGGAGCAGACCATCTCGCAACCTTACATCGTCGCGCTGATGGCAGCGTCGCTTGAATTGACGGGCTGCGAGACGGTGCTCGAAGTCGGCTGTGGCTCGGGCTATCACGCGGCAGTGCTCGGTGCGTTGGCGGCGCGCGTGATCGCCATCGAGATTCTGCCGGAACTGGCGGCGCAGGCGGAGGACAATCTACGGCGCGCCGAATGCGGGACGAACGTCACCGTCGTAGTGGCCGATGGGTCGAGCGGATATCCGGCGCTGGCTCCTTACGATGCGATCTCGGTTGCCGCGGCGGCCCCGTCCACACCGGAGCCGTTGCTCAGTCAACTCGCCGATCCGGGACGATTGGTGATTCCAGTGGGAGACAGGTTCGAACAGGAATTGCTGCTGGTCCGCAAGTCGGGCGGCGAAGTGCACACGCGCGTAGTGACCGGCGTTCGCTTCGTTCCATTGCGCGGCGGGCATGGATGGAGATGAGGGCATGAGGCTACGAACGGCGCAGAACAAGCTGAAGATCGAGCACAGCATCATCGATGGCGTGCGGCGCGCGCTGGAAAACCTGCTGGAATCGAACGCGGAGATACGCTCGGTGATTCCCGGCGTCATCCGCCCGGTGCGCGATGCGCGCGGCAAGGTGCAGTTCCGTGTGACTGTGCCCACATCGAACGGTTGGAAAGCGATCGCGCTCAGCGCCGGCGCGCGCCAGGAACTTTTCATCAGTACTACATTAGGCAAGGAAGATCTCGAGCAAGCGCTCCAGAGGGCGCTCGAACGGTAGCACCATGAGTACATTCACAAGAAGACAATTCGCGGTGACGGCCGGTTCGGCGCTCACCCTTTTCGGCGCGCGCAAGCATTCAATGGAAACCAACGGATGGCGCGTCGAAACCGACTCAACCGGCGCCGTTGTTTCGTTGCGCCAAGGCTCCACGGAGTTGGTGAACCAGAAACTGGTCGAGAATCATCCTCGTGTGACGGTCGCGGGTTCTGAAACGCTCATCTGCGACAAGCCCGTCAACGTGCGCCGAGAAGGGCAGTTCGTCGCCTATGAGTACCGGCTGACTTCGACGCCGGAGATCACCGTGCGCTATCAGGTGGGTGTCGAGCCGGTGGAAAAAGGCGCGGCGCTCATCCAGCGCATCTCGGTTCAAGCGAGCGGCGCGCTGACGGGTGACGTGACGGTGGAACTGCCGCGCAACATCCATTTGCCGGCAGATGGCCGGGAAGTCTTCCTACCGCTTGAAAACGGTGTCGGACGGCGCAAGGTTGTCGATGGCTCCGCAAGCGTCTTCCAACTCACGGGCCCCGCGACCAACGCACCGCACGAAGCACTGGCCGTTCCGGTGGTGGACGAGTTCTCCAATCGAACCGATCTGCGCATTCTGTTCGCAAGCGATCCGTGGTTCACCAGCGAGTTCCGACTCCCCACCGAAAATCGCGCCGGCGGCTTCCGTTGCACGTATCTGGCGAAGCTCGGCATTCGCAATGCCGAGGAGCGCACCATCGTGACCGTCCTGCATAAGGGCAGCTTCGACGATGCCATGCGCGCTTTCTACGCGACGTGCCTCAAGGATGTTCGCCAAGGACCGGACTGGGTTCACGACGTCGCCATGATCGGCTACGACTTTCTGAGCGACAACGGACGAGGCTGGTTCGCCGACATCGACGCGCTGGAGCGCGTGATTCCGCCTAACGACCGCGGAAAGGTGTTGTTGGCGCTGCACGGTTGGTACGACTACATCGGCCGTTTTGCGTTCAACTTCCGCGCGCGCTCGTTCGACAAAACCTGGAAAGCGTTCCCGTGCGCGCGTCTGCCGGAAGTGCAGGCGTTGGCCAAGACGCCGGATCCCGGCATGAAGTGGGGCGTGGGCTTCCATCGCAATGTGCTTGAAAAGACCTATCCGGTGGAGATGTCCTGGCCCGAAATGCACCGCCGCATACGCTACGCCAAGGAGAAAGGCTTCCGCGTCGCCGTTTACTTCGCCGACGGAATTCTTGCCTGCGATGGCGTGAAAGAAACCTTCGACCCGTCCAAAGTGCTGCGCTGGGGCGGTTGGCGAGGCCCGGAGGTGAGCGGCAGACCGTACGCGCAGAATCCGCTGCATCCGGAAGTGCGCGGGTTCTATCTGGCCTACATCGACGCCTTGCTTGGAGAAGCCGCAAAACTGGCCGACGCGTTCATCTGGGACGAGACCTTCTACGTGAAGACGGGCGATTTGGGCAACGACGCCTACCCCGGTTACGCCGACCGCGCCATGATGCACCTGGTGCGCGACGTCGCATCGCGCGTCGCCGCCGCCAGTCCCAATCTGGCGCTGTTCGCAAGCGACAACCTTGGCCCGGGACGCACGGGCGTGTTTCCCACGGCGCTGGGCGCGCACGGCACCTATCAGGATTGTTCCTCGCAGCCGCAGTACTTCCCCTACGGATTGTTTTCGAACTATCGCAACAATCTCTGGTCCTGCAATTGGTTTCCAATCACAGGCTTCGCCTTGACCCGGTACGCCGTGGACACCTTCGATACGCCGGTCACGATTTCGAACGGTTACGGCGACGGCGTGGGCCCTTCAGCCATGAATGCGGAGACGACGAGGCAATTCGTGGATCTGTTCAACCAGCGCAAACAGCGCCGCCAGCAACTCACTTGGATGGAAGAAAAGGACGGAGTGGCCACCTATCGCGGAAAACCCATGCGCCACCGCCGGGATTTGTTGGGAGTTTGAGCGGCCTGTTTATCGCAGCAGGGCGTTGAACAGATAACCGACGCAGATAATGCCTACGGTGAGCAGCGCCACGAACACCGCGAGCAGCGGCGGACGCAGCACTTTGCGCAGGATGATCATCTCCGGCAGCGAAAGCGCGGTCACCGCCATGGTGAAGGCGAGCACTGTTCCGAGCGGCAATCCCTTGTTGACCAGCGCTTCGGTGATGGGCAACACACCAGCGATGTTCGCGTAAAGCGGCACGCCGATCGCAACAGCCAACGGCACTGCGAACCAGTTCTCCGGCCCGGCCCAGCGCACGATGGTGTCCTCGGGCACGTAGCCGTGGATCAAGGACCCGACGCCAATGCCGCCGACAACATACGGCCATACTTTGACGAAGATGGCACGCGAGGAGCGCCAGCCTTCGGCCAAACGATCGCGCAGGGTGATGGAGCGTTGGTCCATCGATGCGGCGCTGCCGAAGCCGCGCACTTCCCACACGAACGGCTCCACCCACTTTTCGAGTTTCAACAGCCCGACGATGATGCCAGTGACCAGAGCCAGCATGACTCCGAAGCCGATGTAAATGGCCGTCACCTTGAAACCGAATAGCCCCCACAACAACGCCACGGCGACTTCGTTCACCATCGGCGCGGCAACCAAATAGGAGAATGTCACGCCGAGAGGCACGCCGCCTTCCAGAAAACCGATGAACAACGGCACCGCCGAGCAGGAGCAGAACGGTGTGACAATTCCGATCGCCGCCGCCAGCAGGTTTCCGATCGCGCTACGTTTGCCGCCCAGCCAGCGCCGGACATGCTCCGGTTCCAGCCAGGTTTGCACGACGCCCACCGCGAAGCTGACGGCGAGCACGAGCGTCAGCACCTTGGGAACGTCGTAAAAGAAGAAGTGCAGGCTGGCGCCCAGATGCGTTTGGGTGGAGATGCCGAACCAGCCCTCGACAATCCGTCGTGCCAGCCAATCGAAGAGCGCGAAGGGACTGAACATCTAGAAAGTGACCTCAAACATGTACACCAGCGAGTAGTAGATGCCCACGGCGATAAAGACCACGCCAGTGACCAACCGCGCGACCTTCTCGAATTTCGCCACACGGTTCAACGCTCTGCCAACGGATTGCGCGCCGAAACCCATCAGAAGCGCGATGCCTACCACGGGGGTGGCGGTCCCCGCGCCGTAGATCGCGGGGACGAGGACGTGGGAATCCGCCGCCACTGCCAACGGAAGCAGGCTTCCGAAAAACAGCGCCGCCGACACCGGGCAAAAGCTCAACGCGAACACAATACCCAAAACGCCCGCGCCCCACGTGCCCCACGCCGCCGCGCGGTTTCCCAGACGCTCGCCGAGCCGCGAACCTGAAACCGGCAAACTCAGCAAGTCAACAAGCACCATACCGGTCAGAATCAGAATCGGCCCGAGCACCTTGTTCATGTGCGTCTGAAGTGAATTGGAGATCTGAGGAATGGTAAGCACGCTCACGGCCAGCACACCGGACAACGCCGCGTAGGCCAGCATTCGTCCCGCCGCATAGAGCAGGCCCGACAGTAAAACGAAACCGGGCCGCGCCATACGCTGACCGATGTACGAGACGGCGGCGATGTTAGTGGCCAGCGGACAGGGACTGACTGACGTGAGAATCCCCAACCAGGCCGCCGATATTACCACCGCGAGAGTCGCGTTCATCTATCTTTTCCGAGCGCGGCCCGCACCTCGTCGACCACGTACTTTTCAAAGGCTGCTCTGTCGCCCACCAACTCCCAGGTTTTCTCGAGAACCACATGCCCGGTTTCCCGGCCGTCCTTGAATCTCACCAACACCAGCGACTTGGTGAAAAGCTGATAGTCCTGTATGAAGTGGCGGTTTTCAGGCAACTGCACGTTTACGAGCCGCCATTCGAGCGCGCCGCTGGCCAGTGCGGCGGAGAATTTCCCCGTGATCGTTTCGCGCGCGTACGTCTCAATCTGACGGCACGTGGCGCAACGCTGCGTGGCG
The DNA here is from genome assembly GCA_964505625.1 of uncultured Solibacteraceae bacterium. Lineage (GTDB taxonomy): Bacteria > Acidobacteriota > Terriglobia > Bryobacterales > Bryobacteraceae > JAJFUV01. The sequence goes on from CAZDIZ010000015.1 coordinate 35,024, forward strand.
TGAAAGTAGAACGCAACCACGCGCCGGCCAGGGCGCGGAGCGGCGGGGGCATCGGCCGCCTGGACCGTGATGTCTTTGGCGCGCGTCTGCTTGAACAAAACGAATGCCACACTGGCCACAACGAACAACAGCAGCGCTGCCGTGATCGCCCGCTTTGCTTTCATCGTGCGCACCTCTCTAGGCCAACACCTTCGCGGCCTCTAAGACGGCTTCCTCGATCCGCTCCTGAGTTGCCGGCGTCTTGCCCTTCTCCATACCTAGTTCGGCCAAGCGAAGATGCAGGTAACGGTCGATGCCGGCCTTCTGCATGGCCTGCTTGCCGCACTCCGTCGAGCAACCGTCGATCACCAGAATCTTGCAGGCGGTGCGGACCTTGCTCGTGATGTCTTCCACTCCCGCGGCGACGCCGATGAGACACGACATCTTTCCCACACCGTCGTTGCGCAACGTTCGCGCCGCGCGATCGGCGATTTCACCAACATCGGACGCCCCCGAGCAGGCGAGGAGGATCGTCGCATCCCCGCCGCAACCACAACCAGCTTTCGGTCTGATATTCATTTCCTTTTCCAATGACTCCTGATTTACGAATCCGGACCCGCGTCCCACACACCTAGCCCGGCGCAGACTTCCACTAATGCGCCGCGCAGGTGCTTGTAGTCGCCTTCAAACACGGGCGCGCAACGCGCCAGTTTGCCTTCCCCCATCCAGAGCTTCGCGGCGAAAGCCATGCAGGTCGTTTCTCCGCACACACCGCAATTGGTCCGGGGCAAGCGTTTGTACACCTCGAGCATGGGCGGCTTGGTGCGCATCTCACAGGACGGTGTGATGGAAGCGCGACGCGCCCAGACCTGATTCACACGCGCGCGCAACGATTCGAGCACCCGGCAGGCGTCCACGATTTCGTCAGCCTTGCCTAGAGCCACGCGCCGCGCGTAGACGGTCACCAACCGGTAACCTTCCATGAAAGTGAGGCTCGGTCCGGCCGGGTTGTAACACGCCTGGCGCATCTCAGCGTTCAAGTAAGGCAGCGCGGCGCTCACATCGCCGGACAGGTGCGCGATCAGCCGGACTCTGGTCTCATCAGCCATGCACGGGCCGAAGAACATGATGGACGCCTCGCCGAAAACATCATCGGCGAACGATTCGCGCACCGGCACCTCGATTGCACTGGGCCGGTATTCGGTCCACCCGGCAATGGTGATGCTGGGAGAGGCTTGTTGAATCGCCGCCAGTCCCGCGGTATCGGTCACCAACGCAGGGCCCGGCAGAACGCACGCCGCGCTCAGCAAAGCACGCGCCTTATCAAGCTCCCCAGCACTAGGAAAGACGACGACCAGGTCCATCGGCGTGAGGTCAGCCCATCTTCTCGGCAAACAACTTCTTGAGCTCGGTCACCGTGGCGACGCGGCCCGTGACCACGACTTTGCCGTCCACCACCACGGCCGGCGTGCGCATGACGCCGAGCTTGGCGATCTCCGCCCAATCGGTGACGTGCTCGATTTCGGCGGCGAGGTTCAACTCGGCGCAGGCGTTGATCACGTTCTTTTCCGTGTTCTGACAGTTCGCGCAGCCGGGGCCGGCTACTTGTATCTTCATGCGTCCGTCCTTTCAGTCGATGGCTTTTCGCTGTTCAGCGGCAACCGAAGTTAGCACAGCCTCCACGCACCCGAAGAACTTCATGATGCAGGGCACGCGAAGGCTGTAATGAACCTGCGTGCCGCGCTTCGCCACGGTCACGATTCCGGCTCCCCGCAGGACCGACAGATGCTTGGAGACGGTGGACATGTCGTCACCCACCATGCGCTGCAGCTCGCAGACGCAGCGTGTGCCACGGGAGAGTTCGTCCACCAGAAAGAGCCGCGTGGGATGCGCCAGAGCCTTGACAATACGCGCCCGCGCCTCGAAACGAGTCCGCGCCTTACGATTCATTGTTGCCTACTTGGCAATTTAGCCAAATAACCAATAAAAGTCAACCAACCTCTTGTACCGGCGCCGAACCGCTGCTATCGTGAACGTGAGGAACGCATGGAAAAACGTCTTTCGTTTTTGGACCGCTATTTGACGCTGTGGATCTTTCTGGCCATGGCGGTGGGGGTCGGCGGCGGGTATCTGTTTCCCGGCATCGTACCCACACTCAACAAGCTGAGCGTGGGAACCACATCGATTCCTATTGCGATCGGCCTCATCCTGATGATGTATCCGCCGCTCGCCAAGGTGAAGTACGAAGAGATGGGGCGCGTGTTCTCACACCGCAAGGTACTGCTGCTATCGCTTGCACAGAACTGGATTGTGGGCCCTCTGCTGATGTTCGTACTGGCGATCGTTTTTCTGCGTGACAAGCCGGAATATCTCACCGGCCTGATTCTGATCGGCCTGGCACGTTGCATCGCTATGGTGATTGTGTGGAACGATCTGGCGCGCGGCGACCGCGAATACTGTGCCGGGCTGGTGGCGTTCAACTCCATCTTCCAGGTTCTGTTCTTCTCGGCGTACTCGTACTTCTTCCTGGCGGTCGTGCCGGACTGGCTGGGCATGACGGCGGTACGAGTGAACATCTCGATGGGCGACATCGCCCAAAGCGTTTTCATCTACCTGGGCATCCCGTTCTTGGCGGGCATCGCGACGCGCGCCGTGCTGGTGCGCGCGAAGGGCAAGTCCTGGTACGAAACAAAGTTCATTCCCAAGATCAGTCCCATCACGCTTATCTCGCTGCTGTTCACCATCGTGGTGATGTTCTCGCTCAAGGGCGAGATGATTGTCCAGCTTCCGCTGGATGTTCTGCGGGTGGCGCTGCCGCTTACGATCTACTTCCTGTTGATGTTCCTGGTATCTTTCTGGATGAGCAAGCGCGTGGGCGCGAATTACCCGGAAGCGACCACGCTTTCCTTCACCGCGGCGTCCAACAACTTCGAGTTGGCGATCGCGGTGGCCATCGCGACCTTCGGCATTCATCATGGCGCGGCATTCGCGGCGGTGATCGGACCGCTGGTGGAGGTGCCGGTGCTGATCGCGCTGGTAAACGTGGCGCTGCGCTTCGAGAAGCGCTTCTACGCGACCACGGCACCGGAGCGGTAATGGAATGAAAATCCTATTCCTATGTGTAGCTAACTCGGCGCGCAGCCAACTGGCCGAAGGTCTGGCGCGCGCCATGTTCGGCGATGCCGCGTGCGTCGAAAGTGCGGGGTCGGAGCCATGCGGGTTTGTGCAGCGCGGCGCGGTGGAAGCGTTGCGCGAAGTGGGTATCGACATTGCGCAGCACTCATCGAAGGCCATCGGAGATCTCGATCCGGCGTTCCTCCGCGATCTCGACTACGTGGTCACGCTATGCGCCGATGAAGTCTGCCCCGTACTTCCCTCTCTGGCCCAGCGCCTGCATTGGCCCATCGCGGACCCGGCGCGGCCGGCGCCCGACTCGGAAACCGAGGCCATACGCTACCGCGAGGCGCGGGATCAAATCCGCGATTTGCTGAAGCGGTTTGCACAGGAACACGACATCAGACTCGCCGCCGGGTATGATACGAAACAGAGATGATACGCGCGCTGGCGCTTCTGTTTCTATCGCTCGCTCTGGCGTCAGGCCAGGAATGGATCGAGGTGCGTTCGGGGCCGTTTGAGGTCCTGACCAACGCTGGCGACCGCGCGGCGGGACGCACCATGGCGTATTGCGAACAGTTGCGCAACGCTCTGGGCCTCGCGCTGGGCAGAACCGATCCCACCACCGTCTGGCCCATCCGCATCGCGGTGTTCCGCGACGTGAGCGAGCGCGCACAATACCCAGTACTGTTTGTCGAAGGACGCGACGCTTACCTAGGTGCGTTGGTGGCCAACGAAGCGGTGCCTCGAAGCTTTTCATCCGAAGTGGTGCGCCTCCTTCTGCGTGACACCACGGCCCCGATGCCGGCATCGATCGAGAACGGCCTGATTACGCTGCTTTCGACGCTCGAGGTGAAAGGCGTGCGCGTGACGCTGGGCGCCCCGCCTCCACCCACCGAACGTAATCTGGACTGGGCGCGCATGCAGATGCTCGCGACCAGCTCGGAATACGCCGGGCGTTTGCGTGTCATGCTCGGCAACATCGCGCGCGGCGCCGCGATCGCTCCGTCCTGCATCAATGCCTTTGGCAAGCCCATCACGGAAATCGACAAAGAAGCAGCGGCGTATCTGGCAAGCGGAAAATTCCTGACCGCCGCCGTGTCGGCGCGCCCCATCGACGCCGACAGTGACTACTATTCGAAAAAGGTTCCGCCCAAGCGCGTCGACGCCATGCTGGCCGAACTTCAGGGAAAGCCGGTTCCGGATGCCGAGCCGACGGCGCGCACGCTGGTAGACAACGCCGCGAAAGAGAAGGACCCGGCCAAGGCGCGGGCGCTGCTCGAAAAAGCCATCGCACTCAATCCGCGCTGGGCCGAGCCGCACGCCCGTTTGGCGATCCTCGAATCCGACGCCGATGCGCGCGTAGTGCACCTCAGAGCGGCGGCGAGGCTTGATCCGCGAGGCCATTACGAAGAGAAAGCGCGCGACACCGAAGCGGCCGAGCGGCAGCGCGTCGAGGAGCAACGGCGGCGCGACCAGGAACGGCTGGAACGCGAAGCCGCCGAGCGCGTGCGCGCCGCGGAGGAAAAGGCCAATCGCGCCGCCAAGGCGCTTCCGCCGGATCAGAAAGTGGAAGCCTGGTGGGACGGTCCACGACCCGATCGCAGAGTGGAAGGTTTTCTCGATCGCGTCGATTGTATCCGCGGCACAGCACGGCTGGTGGTGCGCGACGCAGCTCGTATAGTCACCCAACTGCTGATCCGCGATCCCGGCAAAGTCGCACTGAGCGGCGCACAGAACGCCACACTCGCCTGCGGTGTGCAGCGTCCACCGCGCGCGGTGGTGGTCGAGTACTTCGCCAAACCGGACAAAGCTTCCGGCACGGCCGGCGAAGTCGCCACGGTGGAGTTCCGCTAAGTGCCGCGCATCCCACTTCGCTGGCTACTGCTGAGCGTATTCATCGGCTCGTCGGTGCTCAATTACCTGGACCGGCAAGTGCTCGCCGCACTCGCGCCGTTGCTCAGAACCGAACTGGGACTTTCCAACACCGACTACGGACTGATCCTTTCAGCCTTCTCGATTGTGTACGCGGCCGCGTCACCGCTGGCCGGGCTCTTTCTTGATCGCATTGGACTCACCTACGGCATCGCCGTGCTGGTAGCGTTGTGGTCGGCGGCGGGATCGCTGACCGGAGTTACACAAGGTCTGGCGGGAATGCTTGCCTGCCGCGCGGTGTTGGGCGTAGCGCAATCGGGCGGCGTCCCGGCCACCGGCAAAGCCATTCGCGAGTATCTGAACGCATCCGAACGCGCCCTGGGCAACGGGTTCAGCCAATTCGGGCTGAGCGTGGGAGCGATGCTGGCACCGCCCGTGGCCACATGGCTCGCGCTGGGCTACGGATGGCGGTCGGCGTTCGTGGTGACAGGACTGCTCGGCGTGCTCTGGATTCCGCTGTGGCTAGCGGCGGCCCGTCGCATGCCTGCGCAACACATCGCGCCGAGAGCGAATTGGCGCGGCTCGGCCGCCGTACTCAAGGATCGTCGCTTGTGGGGTATCATCGCCGCCAACGTTTTGTCGATGACGGTGTACTCGCTGTGGACCAATTGGACGAGCGTCTATCTGGTCGAAGCGCAACATCTGAGTTTGGCCGAAGCGGCGCGTTACGCATGGCTTCCGCCGCTGGTTTCGAACTTCGGCGGCATCATGGGCGGCTGGCTTTCGCTGCGATTGATCCGTCGAAAGGCCGAACCGAGCGAGGCGCGCTATCGCGTATGCGTGTGGGCCGCCGTGGCGGCTCTGGCAACCGCGGCGATTCCCTTCGCGCCGTCACCGTGGCTCGCCATCGCGGCGGTCTCTTTCAGTTTCTTTACCGTGGCAGGCTTCAGCGTTAACCTGTACACGATGCCGCTCGATGTCTTCGAACCTTCACAAGCCGCCTTCAGTGTTTCGCTGCTCACGGCGGCATACGGCGGCATGCAGACAATTGTGTCGCCGCTGATCGGCAAGTCCATCGACCTTTTCGGTTTCGAGCCGGCTTGCTTCGCGACGGCCCTGGCGCCCTTGGCCGCCGTAGGCGTGCTCAAGCTCACGCGGAGGCCGGCGTGAGCGGCCTCAAGCGCGCGCTGAAGAACGCGCTATTCGGACTGTTGGGCAAAGACCCGGACGCCATCGTCGCGCACTTCTGCTCCGGTGATCCCGCGCTTGTCCAACGAATGAGCGATGAAGTGCGCACCTTGCTCCCCACACACCGCCACTTCCTGGTAGTTTCGGGGACAGGCTACGCAATCCCGAAATTCCCGGACGCGACTGTGATCCATTTGGAGCCGGGTTCGGCGTGGTCGCTCTATCGCCAACTGCGGCGGCAACTGAAGCGCTATCGCATCGGCATGTCCGCGGTGCAGTTCACGGACGATCCAGCGTTCGCCGCACTGCGCCGTGCTGCGTGGTGGCTAGCTCCACACAAGGTACTGGCGTACAACGCGCGTATCGAGCGTCATCACGTGCAGCTTTCCACCTGGCTGGCCTCGTGGTTGTTCTTACGTGGCGTGCCGCTCGACCGCATCTACCTGCGGCCCAAGTGGCTGTGCCCATTCAAGCGCGACCGCTCCGTGCCGTCGTCGAAACTACAGGAATTCGAAGGACGGCCGGCGGAGGCGACGCGCCCGAAAGTGGCGGTGATTTCGCCGTACTTCCCCTATCCGCTTTCCCACGGTGGCGCCGTGCGCATCTACAACCTTTTGCGCGAGGCCGCGCGCGATTTCGACATCTACTTGCTGGCGTTCGCCGAGCGCTCGCAGTTGAACGACGTCGCACCGGTACTCGGATTCTGCGCCCGCGTCGCGTTGTTCGATATGCCGCGCTATCGCGAACCGCGTTGGT
>CAZDIZ010000015.1:42035-54345 GCA_964505625.1 uncultured Solibacteraceae bacterium
GACGTTAGCCGACTGGAAGCGCGAATACGCGATCGAAGTTGTGCAACTGGAATACACGCCGCTGGCTCCCTACGGCGGCGATGTATTGGTGGAGCACGACGTCACCTTCGATCTCTATGCGCAGGTGCGCGACAAGCAGCGCACGCTCGCCGCGCGCTGGGACTGGCGACGCTGGCATCGCTTCGAAACCCGCGTGGCGAAGCGTTTTGCGCGCGTGGTGTTTATGTCGGATAAGGACGCCGCGCAACTGCCGCATTCAGGCGCGACGGTGATTGCCAACGGCGTGGACATCGAACGCTTCACTCCGCAGCCGGAACCCGCCGCGCCGCGACTGCTCTTCATCGGATCGTTCCGCCATTTCCCGAACATCGTGGCCTACCGTTTTCTGGTGGAGCAGGTCTGGCCGCTGCTCAAGAATCGCTTCCCTTCCCTGGCGATGACGGTGGTGGCCGGGCCGGATCACGAGCGGCATTGGCGCGAACACACCGGAACGCTCGACGTGCTCAGCGACGAACGCATCACCATCGAAGGTTTCATTCGTGATGTGCGTCCTTTCTATGCCAACTCGACTCTGGCGTTGGTGCCGACGCTGGTCTCGGCGGGCACGAACGTCAAAGTGATCGAAGCCATGGCCTCCGGGCGCGCCGTGGTTTCGACGCCTTCCGGGTGCGCCGGCATCGACGTCGTGCATGGCGAAAGCGTGTGGATCGCCGAAGCACCCAACGCATTCGCAGAAGGTATCGCGACTCTGCTCGAAGATGATGTACTGCGGCACCGCATCGCGGACAATGCCCTGCGCATCGCGCGCGAGCGCTACGATTGGCGCGCGCTGGGCGCGGCGCAGCGCAGGCTTTGGAAGGAAGTTCTCGCGTCGCGGCTTGAGTTGCGGCCCGCCACCATCGCCGACCTGGATGCGATTGCCGGCATCCAGAACCGTGCGTGGGAGGCTTCGCACTGGCAGCCGTCACGCTATCTGGACTACGACACCACCGTCGCCGTCGACGGCGGAAAACTGGCGGGATTCCTGGCGGCGCGCCGTACGGCGGCGGATGAATCCGAGATTCTCAATTTGGCCGTGGCGCCGGAGTTTCGCCGCCGCGGTGTCGCCACGCGTTTGTTGCGCGATTGTTTCAACCGGATGCCAGGTGAGTTCTTTCTGGAGGTCCGGGCCTCGAATTCCGGTGCGCAGGCGCTCTATGCCGGCCTGGGATTCGTACCGGCCGGCAGACGCCCACGATATTACGATAATCCGGCCGAAGACGCGGTTGTCATGCGGTTGTCATGTGGCGGCAGTCATGTTAATTTCAAATAGCGGTTGGCCCCACTGGGGCCCGCCGCGAACGAGCTGTTCCATGACGTTTCGAGCGAGTTTCCGCCGCGCCGGCGATCTCGAGCATTCGCCAGAGCACGGCCACGTCACGAAGGAGGCATCCCCCAGATGGTGAAAACCAACGATGAACTCAAGGCGCATCTGATGGAGACGAACGAGCAGTTCCGGCTCCTTGCTCAGCAGCACTCCGACTTCTCCCGAAAGCTCGATGAACTTGAATCGCATCCGCACCTGACCAACGAAGATCAGGTGGAGGAAGTGAAGCTGAAGAAGATGAAACTGCGTCTGAAGGATCAGATGCAGGAAATCATGAATCGCTACCGCGCTGAACAGACCGTGTAGCGTCATCAGGTGCGCTGGAGTCCGATCGCGTTTTTGCGCCCGGTCCGGGTTACCCGGACCGGGTTTTTATTCGTTACGATGTCCAGGTGATTCGCTTCCTGATCGTTGTCGCGATTGCCTCCGCTGTTTGCGCCGCCGCGCCACTCACGCTGGTCCGCAACGGCACTTCGAACTACACCATCGCGGTCGCCGCTGATGCGCCCGCCGTGGAAGGGCACGCCGCCGCCGAACTGCAACGCTTCCTCGGCGAGATGTCCGGCGCGCGCTTGCCCATTGCGGCGCAGTGCGCATCGAAGCGATGCATCCAAATCGGCTCTTCGTTCGCGCCGCGCAGGATGGCGCCGGAGCAGTACTGGCTGAAGACGGCGGGCGAGACGCTCACGATTTCCGGTGGTGTGCCTCGCGGCACGCTTTACGGGGTTTACACGCTGCTCGATAAACTCGGATGCCGCTGGTACACCACCGAAGTCAGCCGCATTCCTCACCGGTCCACCATCACGATCGATCCCATCGACGAAACGCGGCAGCCGGATTTCGAGTACCGCGAACCGTTTTTCACCGAGGCGTTCGACCGCGATTGGGCTGCGCGCAATCGCGCCAATGGTCACTCGGCGCGGTTGGATGAATCGATCGGTGGCAACGTGCGCTACTACCCGTTCGTACACAGCTTCGCGCAGTTGGTGCCACCGAAAGAACACTTCGAACAGCATCCCGAGTACTATTCGCTGATCGACGGCAAACGCAAGCCCGAACAGCTCTGCCTGACCAACCCGGAGGTGCTGCGCATCGCGACCGCGACCGTATTCGAGTGGATTCGCAAACACCCGGACACCACCATCTTTTCGGTTTCGCAAAACGATGGTGACGGCTGGTGCGAGTGCGAGCGCTGCCGCAAAGTCGAGCGCGAGGAAGGCAACACGCACCAGGGTCCGATCCTGCGTTTCGTGAACGAAGTGGCGGACGCGGTAGCCAAAAAGCATCCGCACGTGCTGATCGACACGCTGGCCTACCACTATTCGGAAGATCCGCCCACGAAAGTGCGGCCGCGGCCGAATGTGCGCATACGGCTATGCGCGTATGACCTTTGCGCGGCGCATCCTTACGGCCAGTGCGACTACAACGAGAGCGCGCGGCGGAATCTGGTCAAATGGTCGGGCATCACCAATCAACTCTACGTATGGCATTACAACGCCAACTTCCATAACTATCTGCCGCCGTTCCCCGACTTCGATGAACTCGCGGCCGACGTGCCCTACTACAAGCGGCACGGCGTGGTGGGTCTGTTCATGCAGGGCGCCACACCACGCGGCGGCGGAGGTGAGAATGCGGAACTACGCGCCTGGGTACTTTCGCGTTTGCTCTGGGATACGCGTACTGACGCTCACACGGCCGTGAACGAATTCATCGACGCGGTCTATGGAAAAGCCGCACCATACTTGCGCGCGTATTTTGAACTGCTGCACAACGAAGTCCGTCCAGCGCCGCGCGGACATGGAGGGCACTTGTGGATCTTCGGATTCCCGGAGTTCTCGCAAGGCTTCGAGCCGAAGGCGCACGAGTTGTTTGAGCAGGCCGCGAAGGCGGCGGAAAGCGACGCCGTGCGGCGGCGCGTCGCCAAAGCGCGGCTCGCGCTGGATTACTACTCGCTGATCCGCGAGCGCACCTGCGAACTTCGCGATGGCGTCTACTCACCGCGAGATCCCGAGGGTCTGCACAAACGGCTGCTCGCGTTTCTGGACACGATGCGCGGATACGGCATGCAGTCGATTCACGAAGGCAACGGCTTTGACTGGGACCAGTCGCAGTGGAGCACATACCTGAAACCGTTCCGCGCCGTGACGCTTGAGGACGGCGCCCTGCGCGCCGACATTGTGCCGGAGTTGAATGGACGTGTGGTGCGGTTGATCGACAAAGCCAGCGGCCTGGATCTGATACACCGCGCCCGGCCCGGTGAGCGCGAGTATCCGAACGCCAGCGGCCTGACCGTATGGGTACAGGCCGACTACAAAGGCAAACCGCTTTCCGCGACCTGGCGTCTGGCGAGCGCGGCGCCTCCGCGTGAAGCCGTGGTGGAAGGCGTGGCGGCAAACGGGCTGCACATGCAACGCACGTGGCGCTTGGAGAACGGCACATTGAAATCGGTGACGCGCGTCGACAATCCCACCGCGCAGCCGGTGGAGTTCGTGATTCAGGCGCGCGCGTTCTTTGCGTCACCGGATCTCGGCTTCTCGTCCGGTGAGCCGAACGGGACCTGGACCGATCGCGTGCTGCGCGCGCCGGGAACACCGCCCGCCGGATCCGAAACGCTGGAAGGCGATGCGCGGCCGGCCGGAGTGTGGGCGCTGTGGCGGCCGGCAGCGGGACTTCGCGTCGTAAACCGCTTCTCGCGCGACGAAGTGGCGCGCTGCATCGTGGATTGGTCCGTGCGCGGCTCGAAACGTTCGTCGCTGAATCTGTTTTCTCCGCGAACCACGCTCGCTCCCGGGCAGTCCATCGAGTTGCGATCCGACTACCAAGTGGTGCGCGTCCGCTAAGATAGTGGCGTTATGTCCAGCAACCGTCCTCTGGCCGCCATTACCGGCGCGTCGGCCGGCCTTGGAGCCGTGTTCGCGCGCAAACTCGCCGAACGTGGCTACGATCTTCTGTTAATCGCGCGGCGGCGCGAGCGTCTGGAACAACTCGCCGCCACCCTGCCCGTGAATTGCGAAGTCATGGAAGCCGACCTCATTCGCGACGACGACGTGGCGAAGGTGGCCGAACGTCTGCGTCAGGCTGCGAACCTGGAACTGTTGGTGAACAACGCGGGGTTCGGCTTGTTAGGACGATTCTTCGAAACGCCGCTCGAAGGCCCCGACGGCATGCACCGGCTGCACATCATGGCCACTATGCGCCTCACGCATGCCGCCGCGCCGGTCCTGGTGGCCAGGGGCAAGGGCGCCATCATCAACGTTTCGTCGGTTGCCGGCTTCTGGCTGACGCCGGGCAGCACCTACAGCGCCACCAAACACTGGGTGAATGCGTTTTCCGAGTGTGTGTATTTGGAAATGAAGCAGGCCGGTTCGCCCGTGCGTGTGCAGGCACTCTGCCCGGGCTTCACTTACACCGAATTCCATGACGTGGCGAACATCGACCGCGGCACCATTCCGAAGGCTTGGTGGCTCAGCGCGGATTACGTAGTCGAGGAATCGCTCAGGGCGCTCGATTCAGACAAGCTGTTCGTGGTGCCGGCGTTGAGGTATAAGATCCTGGTTTGGCTTTCGGCGGTGCTGCCGCGCTTCGTGCGGCACTGGATGGCGCTCCGAGTCCGCCGGCGTCCGCAGCACTGATCAACGTTGCGCGCGCCGCAGGCGATAGTCTTCCACTTGCGGCATGCGAATCACGCGGCACATTTCAAACAACCGCGACCGCGCACGGATGCCGATACGTTCGGCGAGCGTGACGCGCGCATACACTTTCATGCCGGGTCCGGCGCTGCGCTCCACCACCGTGCTGCCAGCGTCCGGGTCCGGCAGATTCGTCGTGGCAATCAGCGGCTTCCGGTTGTTGCAGCGGTAAGTCACGATGGAAGTGACAGTGTCTTCCACCCAATCGGTGACGCGGTGCGCGCCCAAATCGTCCAGCAACAGAATCTCGCTGTCGAGCGCCGTGCGATATGCTTCACGATCGCTCTGGCCGCTGGCGGCATCGTAGCCGGCGCGAATGCGTTCGAGCAAATTCTGATAGTCGAAAAACAGCCCTTCAAACCCGCGCGAAATCAGGATACTGAGCGCAGCCACCGCCAGATGCGTTTTTCCGGTTCCGGGGTCGCCGATCAGCAACAGGCCGGGCTTTTCGGTGTTGGGGAATTCGCGCGCATAGGAGCGCACAGTGAGCAAAACGCTGGCCAGCGCGCGGTGAGCCGACGGGTTATCCTGCGGCAGCGCGAAATTCTCGAGCGACGCGTTGGCGTAGAGCGGCGGAATGCCGGCATTCTCTTCGATGGTTCTTACTCGCTCGGCCGCGGCGCAGTCGCAACGTTCGGCCGCCGATAGGCCGTCCTGTTCCGTCACGATCCATCCCGTGCCGCCACACTTCGAGCATGTCTGGTCGTTCATCCGTAGGGTGATTGTAGCAAGCCGCGCCGCCATTTGTTAGAGTGGCTTCAACAGCTCATGACGGCGGACAGCATCAAGGGATCACTCAAGCAGCGGGGCGTCCGGCTGACGCGCCAGCGGCAAATCCTGTTGGATCTGATCGACCGTTCCGGCCAGCATCTGGATGCTGAACACCTCTACGAACTGGCCAAGGAGCGCGATCCGAAGCTCAACCGCGTGACCGTCTACCGCACTCTCCGTATGTTGAAGGAGACCGGGTTGGTGGACGAACTCGACCTGATGCACCACGTCGGCGGGCAGCATTACTATGAGACGCGCATGAAGCAGGAACATGCGCACGTCATCTGCCTGCGCTGCGGCCGCGTCGAAGAGTTCTACGGCGATCCGCTGCAACGGCTGCGCCGGCAGATTGAAGACCACTTCGGCTTCCAGGTAATCATCGCGCGAACGGAAGTGGGCGGCTACTGCTCGCATTGCCAAGCCCTGCGCACGCAGGAAATCGCCAGTCTGACGGCCGAACCGGCCGAAGCCGCCGCGAACAAAGCCGTCAGCGGACGCTCGCGAAAATGAACTCACCGGCGCGAGCCCGGCCCGGGTTCAGGCCGGCGGCTGTGTTCGTGTTCAGTCCCGGCGGGAGCCGCACGCGCGTCGCGCTCACCTCGCTCCCGTTCCGCATCGGCCGCCAACAAGACAATGATCTGGTGCTGCGCGACAATCGCATCTCGCGCAACCACGCGGTGATCGACGCTGACGGCTCGGAGTACTTCATACAAGACCTGAGCAGCCGCCTGGGCGTGTACGTAAACGGTGCGCGGATCACGCGGCAGCGGTTGCTCAACGCCGATCAGATTCACTTCGGACCGGAGGACTCCTACCGGCTCGTATTCACCTTCGAAGAGGACGAAGTCGAACGACTGTTGGGCAACCTTCTGGCTCCGCGCGCGGAAGCCGCCACGGAGGCTCCGGGACTGTCCAAGCTCAGCGCGTTGGTGGAAGTAGCGCGCGCTGTCGAGACGTCGCTCACCAGTGACGACGTGCTTTCCGCGGTAGTGGATGCCGCCCTGCGCATCACGCGCACTGAGCGCGGATTTCTGTTGCTCGCCGCCAACGACACGCTCGAGGTGCGCGTAGCGCGTGACAATCGCGGGCAGCCGCTATCAGGCGACGACCTCCGTGTACCGCGAAGCATGCTCCATCGTGCGCTGCGTAACCGTCGCGAGTTTCTTTCGATGGACCTCACCTCGGAATCGACGTTGATCGAAGCCGAGCGCACGGTGGCCGACCTCGAATTACGCGGAGTAGTGTCGGTACCGTTGGTGCGGCCCCGTTCAGAGGCGACGGCGCAAGCAGCTCACGAATCCTGGCAGCGCAACACGGTAGGCGTGCTGTATCTGGACTCGCGCGCGGGCGCGGCGGATCTGAGTTGGGGCAATCGCGAACTACTGGAAACGCTGGCGCTCGAAGCATCGGCCATCATTGAAAACGCGCGTTTGCTCGAGGAGAGCCGCGCGCGGGAACGGCTGGAAGAAGAACTGCGCATCGCCCGCCAGATTCAGCAGAGCCTGCTGCCGCGTCATCTTCCGCAACAAGGGTGGCTGCGCGCCGCCGGCACCACCGTACCGTCCTACCAGGTGGGCGGCGATTACTTCGACGTGCGGCCGTCGGGCGAGGACGCCTGGAGCCTGATCGTTGCCGACGTCTCCGGCAAAGGCGCTAGTTCGGCGCTGCTCGCGTCGTTGATCCAGGGCGCGTTCCTGGGCGAACCGGCAGAAGGCGAGAAGATGGCGTCGATGCCGCAGCGTCTGAACGCGTTTCTCTGCGAACGAACCGAAGGCGAGAAGTTCGCCACGTTGTTCTGCTGCCGTGTGGCGCGCGACGGCACCATGCACTGGATCAACGCCGGGCACTGCACACCGCTGGTGCTGGCTTGCGACGGAGCGCTGACGGCGTTGGAAGCGACAGGGGTTCCTATTGGGGTGTTGGAGGAGGCCGAATACACGGTCTCAGTGACGCAGCTCGAACCCGGCAGCAAGATTCTGATTTACAGCGACGGCGTATCCGAAGCTCTCAATCAAGACGGCGAGTATTTCACCGAACGGCGCGTGCGCGCCTGCCTGCGCGAACATGCGCGCGAGTCCTGCCAGGAAATCCTGAACGCCTTGCGGGAAGCCGTCGCCAACTTCAGCACCGGCTCGGTTCAAAGCGACGACATGACGATCCTGGTTGTCGACTACCAGCCCGACTAGGTTGGCTTCCATTACACTGGTGTCCATGACTTCGCGCCGCTGCTTTCTTTCGGCCATGGCCGGCTTGGCCGCGCCCTCTACTTCGTTGCGCTTCTCGCAGGGCGCGGGCGGTGAATTCACTTTCGATACAGGCCTGGTGCGAGGCAAGCTGCGCGCGGGCGGAAAGTCTTCCGGACTGACGAACGTGGTCTGGGCGCCAACCGGTGAAGCGATATCGGGGTCCATCGGGCTCTGCGCCCACTACCGCGTGTTCACCACGAACCGCCGCTACGGTGGAGGCGCGCGCGAATGGCCAAGCGAAGGCGAACCGCTCGGTGACGGATCGGTGAAGACGACGTGGCCCGCGACCAGCGACCGTCCGTTCGTTCTAGAGGCGCACTATCGTTGGGCTGCGCGCGACACGATCGACGTCGAGACCACGGTGAAAGCCTCGACCGAACTCGCGAACTTCGAATCATTCCTGTCGTCGTACTTCGCCCCGACATTCACCAACTCGCTCGTCTATGCGAAGGATGCCGCGAAGCGCCCGGTGTGGATCGCCGCCGAGCAGAGCCAGGGCGTGTGGCAAATGTTCCCGCGCGATCCAGCGGCACTCGACATCATCCAGGACGGCCGCTGGGCAATTCCGCCCAGTCCGGTGAAGTGGGCCATCCGGCCAGACATCACCTACCCGCTGAGCTTGCGGCGTGATCCGGCATCGGGATTGGTTGTCATGCAAATGGCGCCGCGCGGCGACAGCTTCGCCGTGTCGACACCGCACGAAAAGGAAGCGCACTACTCGCTGTATCTGTCGCAATTCGGGCGCACGATCAAAGCGGGCGAGACCGCTCGTGCGCGCGCACGCCTAGTGTTCGGCTCTCACATCACCGAGCAACAAGCCGTCAAGTTGTATCGCAAGTACGCGAAGTAGCGCTCTAGCGAAGCGCTTCCACCATCGCCACAAAGTTAGCGACCGGCGTGCCCGCTTGCACGTTGTGCACGGTGTTGAAGACGAATCCGCCGCCTTTGGAGAAGATCTCCACGCGGCGCTTCACCTGCTCGCGCACTTGCTCCGGCGTGCCGAACGGCAACGTGCTCTGCGTGTCCACGCCACCGCCCCAGAACACCACATCACGACCGTACTTCTCCTTCAGCTTCTCCGGTTCCATGCCCGCCGCCGAACACTGCACCGGGTTCAGGATGTCGAAGCCCGCTTCAAGCAGCGACGGGATCAACTTCTCCACCGCGCCGCAGGAATGCTTGAAGACGCGCCACGAAGTGTTCGAGTGAATCCAGGAGGTCAGCCGCTTGTAGTACGGCACCCAAAGCTCGTTGAACGTATCGACCGAGCAGAACGTGGACTTCTGCGTGCCGAAGTCCGTGCCGCAGAGGTTAATCACATCGATGGCGTCGCCGAAACGCGCGGCTATGCGCTGGATGTTGGCGAGCCCCACCGCGGATTGGCCGTCGAAAACCGCGTGCACGTAATCGCGCCGCATGCGCGTGGACATGTACCACTCGGTCACGCTGCGAATGCCGCGCGGGTGGATCAACGCGGGTCCGGGAATATGGCTGACGTCGCCAAGCGCCGTGCCGCCGAAACTGCCTATCACCAAACGGCCGGTCGCGCGCGCGCGCCGCGCCTTGTCTTCCAGGAACGCCAACTCGTCGTCGCTGATCGGCTGGAAGTCCACCAGGTTATCGCGCGGATCGAGTTTATCTTCGTCGATCTCCTGTTGCCGTTCGATGTTGTCGAAGAAGTAGCCGTCGGATGGCATCACGGCGCTGGCCGGCGCGGACGTGTCGCCGCCCGGATGCATCAGGATTTCGCCTTCGCTGCCGCGCGTCACGTTGAAGCGGCCGGGCACCAGCACTTCGAGTCCATCCGGCATGCGCCAAGGCTTCCAATCTTCGGCTGGAAATCCGTAGCGCGTGTTGCGGCGGATGACGCTCTCGGTGTCCGCGCCGAGCGCCTGCTTCAAATCCTCCTCGATCTCGCCGAGCATTTGGCCGGGATCGGTCACCTTCACGAGTTTCTTTTCGAGACCGTAGTGGTCGCGCAGCGCCGAAACCACACTCACATGAATGCTGGAAACAAATGTACCGCCAAAATCAACGGGGACGCGGTCGCCTTCGGTGTGCGCGAGCGCCGCAAGAACTCTCTCACAACTAGTCATCTCTTCCAGTGTACAAACAACGCGCGCATCACATGCCGAGTTCTTCCGCCGGAATCTCAGGCAGCGCTTCGCGGCACGCAGCGCGCAAACGCGCGAGCGCTTCCGCACTGTGGCCTTCCATCCGCAACGTCAGCGCTGTTTCCGTCACCGACTCGCGAACCAGCACGAACCCGTCGGCGGTTTCAACGCGCAGCCCATCGATGGTCACTTCTCCGATGACACCGGCGAGCGCACGCAGGCGCGCGCTGGCTTCGGCGAACGTGATCTCCCCGCCGCGCAGGCGGATGTCGGGCGTTAGGAAAAACGGCGGCACCGAGCGGCGCAATTTGCTAAGCGCTCCGTGGCGCGCCACCATATCGGCTACCAGCAACGCGCCGAAGATACCGTCGTCGCCGCCATCGAGTTCGTCAAAGAAGTAGTGCCCGCTGGCTTCGCAGCCTAGTACGCACTGCTCGCGAATCATGCGGCTCTTGATGAAAGCGTGCCCGCTGCGCTCCATGCAGGGCACCAACTCCGCACGCTCCACTTCGCGGCGCAACACATCCGACAGCTTCAGATCGTAAACCACGCGGCGTCCCCGCGCGCCGGCCGCCAGGTACCGCACCAGTAGAATGGCGATCTCATCGGCCGTCGCCACCTCGCCCGCTTCGTCGACAAACGCGACGCGGTCGCCGTCGCCATCCCAAGCGATACCAAGCCGCGCACCGGTTTCGCGCACTTTTTCACGCAGCGCAGTGAGGTTCGCCGCCACCGCCGAATCCGGCGGACGATTCGGATAGCGCCCGTCGATGGAGCAGAACAGACGCTCCACGCGGAAGCCGAGATCTTCAAACAACGCCGGTCCGACCACGCTGGCCGCACCGTTGCCTGCATCCAGCACCACGTGCATGCCCGGCTCAATCGCGGCCCAACGTTCGTGAATCCAGGCGCGGTAGAACGGCAGCGGATCGATCGTCTCCACTTCGCCCGGCGCGTCGCGAAACTCTCCACGCCCGGTTGCGGCGCGCAGACTCTCCAGTTCCGCCTGCGACGGCGGAAAGTGGTCCACCATCAACTTCAGGCCGTTGTGATCCGGCGGATTGTGCGATGCCGTCACAATCAGCACGGCGTCGGTCCGCAGACGGCGGTGTGTGAAGTAAGCCACCGGAGTCGGAATCTGACCCGCGTCGAGTACGTGCGCGCCGGACGCAACCAAACCCGCAATCAACGCACCTTTCAGCTCCGGCGTGCTCAGACGAAAGTCGCCGGCGACGAGCACTCGAGCGCCCACGTTGCGCCCCGTGGCCAGCGCTCGCCCAATGCGGTTGTAGAGATCCGCGGAGACATCGCGCGGAAACACGCCGCGCAAATCGCAAGCTTTCCAGGCGCTCACTCGCCGTACCCCCGGCGCCGGCAGGCTTCACGGAATCGCGCGTACACTTCCTGATATCGCGGCGACCGTTCCGCATCCGGCGCAAAGCGCTCTTCGATGCGCGTCATCGATCCGATCGCGGCCATCACATCGCCGCCGAACCACGCGCCGGTGGCCGCAAGCAATGCCGCGCCGAACGCGGCTCCGGGCTGCGCGGCGCGCACCACCGCACGATCCAGAATGTCGGCGCGCATTTGGGAAACGATGGCGCTGCGCGCCGCGCCGCCACCGCTTGTGAAAACCGTATCGCCGAGCGTTACGCCCGCGGCGGCCAGCACTTCATATCCCCAACGCTCGGTGAACCCGAGCGCTTGCAGTTGCGCCGCGCACCATTCGCCACGCTCGCGGGGACGACCTTCGAAGAACGCCACCGCTTCGCGATTCTGAAACGGGAATCGCTCGCCGCGTCCGGCCAGCAGGTAGCAGACCACCTCGGCCGGAAGATGCGGCAGCGCAAGCCGTTCGAGTTGTTCGGGCGTGAGCGGCGGATCTTCGCTCTTGATGCTGCCCGGACCGCTGTTTGACGCCGCGCCCGGCGCCCACAGTCCCGACGGATGCAGATGCGAGTAGATGCCGCCACGCTCGATGGGCCGCGCCGCGCTCAGAGCCTTCCACACCAGCGTGGTGCCGAGCGTGGTGTTCATGGCGCCCGCCGCGTTCGCACCGGAAGCGAGCAGACTCGCCATGCCGTCGGTCGCGCCCGCGAATACCGGAACGCCGCAACGCAGGCC
>CAZDIZ010000015.1:54445-56198 GCA_964505625.1 uncultured Solibacteraceae bacterium
CCGGTGGCGCCCGGTTCGCCGCGCCGGTCGTCATAGAGCATCGCGGGACGCAACGGCTCGCCCGCGTCATCGGCGACAACCAGCGACCCCGAAGTCGAAGTCACCGCCACGCCCGACACGTCCTCGCAGCGCGCCGACACTTCGGCAACCACCTCGCACGTCTTCCGCCACCAGTCTTCAGGATGCTGCTCGTGCTTACCGTCGGCGGCGGGCCGCGCACCATCGAGCGTCCGTGTGGCTTCAGCGATCAGGTCGCCCATTTCGGTGACGGCCACGGCGCGCACACCGCTGGTACCTACGTCGACGCCGATCACGGCACGGGTGGCTGATTGGAAGCTGGGCATGGCCGGGCGCTATAGTGAATGTAAAGCATATTATGCCATTCGCTTCCATTCCGGAGGCGCTGGAAGATCTTCGAGCCGGCCGCATGCTCGTCGTCGTCGACGATGAGGACCGGGAAAACGAAGGCGATCTGACAGCCGCCGCCGAACTCACCACCCCTGAGACGATTAACTTCATGGCCACCCACGGGCGCGGCCTGATCTGTCTGGCGCTGTCGCCGGAACGCTGCGACCAATTGGGTCTGCGCATGATGGCGACGGAAAACACGTCGCGCTTCGGCACCGCCTTTACTGAGTCGGTGGATGCGCGCGAAGGCGTGACCACGGGCATTTCCGCGCATGACCGCGCGCTCACCGTGCAGGTGATGATGAGCGACGCCTCGGGCCCTGAGGACCTCGCTCGTCCCGGCCACACGTTCCCCATCCGCGCCCGCGAAGGCGGCGTGCTGGTGCGCGCGGGCCAGACCGAAGCCGCCGTGGATCTTTCGCGCATGGCCGGCCTGAAACCCGCCGGCGTCATCTGCGAGGTGATGAACGAAGACGGCACCATGGCGCGCGTGCCGCAACTCGAAGAGTTCTGCCGCAAGCATCAAATCAAGATGATCTCGGTGGCGGACCTGATCCGCTACCGCCTGCGGCACGAGCAGTTTGTTTCCCGTCTCGCCGAAGGCCGTTTGATGACGCCTCA
The DNA here is from genome assembly GCA_964505625.1 of uncultured Solibacteraceae bacterium. Lineage (GTDB taxonomy): Bacteria > Acidobacteriota > Terriglobia > Bryobacterales > Bryobacteraceae > JAJFUV01. The sequence goes on from CAZDIZ010000015.1 coordinate 55,475, forward strand.
CGGCGAATTCCGCACCATGGCTTACTCGGCCAACGTGGACGGCGAGATCCACATGGCGCTCATCAAGGGCGATGTGCGCGGCCAGGAAGGCGTGCTGGTGCGCATGCACAGCCACTGTTTGTTCGGCGACGTGTTCGGCTCGACGCACTGCGACTGCCGCCGTCTCATCGACGAATCCCTGCGGCAGATCGCGGTCGAAGGCCGCGGCGTGCTGGTCTACCTGCACCAGAGCAAACCGCCGCTCGAAAGGCCTGAGAGCGATAGCACCCCGGGCCGCCTACTGGTTCACGACCGCGAACTGGTGCACTATCGCACGCCCGACGGCACCCGATTGCTCCAGTACGAAAGCGGCGTTGGCGCGCAGATTCTGTCGGATCTGGGTCTGAAGACCATTCGCCTGATCACCAACCATCCGCGCAAAATCGTCGGGCTGGAGGGCTTTGGAATTCGGGTGGTCGGTCAGGTCCCCATAGAAACTGGGAACTTCTCTGCATGCGAAGTCGTAAAGACTGAGTGAGGAGAGCAAAATGCGACACCTTGGGGCAGTCCTGCTGTTTGCGGCGTTGACGACGGGCCTGGCAACAGCCGCCGATCGTGAATTGCTGCGTCTGGCGCCCGCCGAAACGCGCCTGCTTGCCGGCATCCAGGTCGAACAGGGTAAGGCCACGCCCTTCGGCCGGTTCTTGTTATCGAAGGTGAAGCCGGACGACAAGAACTTCCAGGA
>CAZDIZ010000016.1:0-7339 GCA_964505625.1 uncultured Solibacteraceae bacterium
TCGAGGGCTTCCACGGCCGCGCGCTTAATGTAGTCCGGCGTCGGCAGATTCGATTCACCGAAGTACAGCCGCAGCACTTTCGCCGGTTGCGAGCGGGCGGTGCTGTCTATCAGCATGGCGATCTCCGCCAGTTCGCGCACCCTCGACTGCGGCACGCGCATCGCGGACTCGGACACTCGGGCGCTCATATCGGTATCATTATCTCTCCGGCGCCGGTCGCGGCGGCGTTCGTATTATCATCGAAAGTTACCGCCATCGCGCCGCATGTTGTTTAAGCTACGCACCGCCATTGACATCGCAGCCCACCGGACAGCCTGGTTGGCGGGGCTCGTGTTGCTGTTCGGACTCGTAGTGTTTCTTAGCGGACACCTATTTCACTCTCCCATCACTCCGTTCGGCGACGAAGCGTCCAACTCATTGGGAGTTTTCGACGCGAAGCACTTCACTCTACTGCTCGGCAATTTCTCGCGTTGGCATTTTCATCATCCCGGCCCCGCGTATTTCTACTTCCTGGCAGGCGGCGAATTCCTGTTTCACGATTGGCTGCGGCTCACACCGGTGGCGTTCAACGCGCAGATTCTGGCATCGATCCTGATGAGTTTCCTGTTTGCCGGCGGAGCGCTGGCGATCTTCCGCCGTCACTTTCGTTCGAAAGCATTTCCGGCCTTGGCCGCGCTTACGCTCGCGCTGGTAGCCTGCGCGGTGAACCACAGCCTTCCGGACCTGGCGCTGGTAACCATATGGCCGCCCGGTTGGATGCTGACCAACTTTCTGTTTTTCGCGGCGGCGGCGATGGCCGTGGGCGCGGGCGATTTTGCCATGCTTCCGGCGTTGGCCGTGGGTGGAGCGCTGCTGGCTCAGTCGCACGCCTCGCAGGGGCCGTTCGTCGCGGTCATTTCCTTCGGCGCGTGCGCCGCCGGTTTCCGGAGACAAACCGTTGCAGGCACATGGCGCGAGTTGGCGCGCCAGAATCGAACGCGCTTGATCGTATCGGCGGCGCTGGTTGCGGTGGTGGCGGCGCCCATTGCGCTGGAGATCTGGCTACACGATCCGGACAACGCGGATGCCATCCACCACTATGTATGGGCTTCCAGAGGCCACCTAAACACTTTTCCGCAAGCCGTCAAGTTCTGCGCCGGATTCCTGCTGTTTACTACAGACACCGAAAGATGGGCGCTCGAACCGTTGCGCGGACAGTTGCTGGTGGCCCTGGGACGCAAATGGGTGATCGGCTTCTGGTTCGCAACTCTGCTGCTGGCGGCAACCGTGTGGCTTCGCGCCCGCCGCGGCGGCTTTACGATGAGTCCCTTCGTGAGGTCCGCGCTGCTCGTGATAGCGCTCGCGTCAGCCATGTTCTTCGTCTGGTCGATGAAGCTGACCGGAGAGTTCTTCGCGTTCAACGGCCTATTCATCTATGCGCTGCACATCGCAGGATTGTGGCTGTTGTGTGGAATCTTGACCGACACCATGCCGGATGCTTGGAACAGGTGGAGTATCCCCGCCGCGCTGGTTGCGCTGATTGCGCTGGTTGCCGCGAACGCGGAAGTCTTCCGCAGCGACTACCCGAATCATCCCGTGGTCAGGCAGGCGCTGGTGGGTATCGGCGAGATGCGCCCCACGGAAGTGAAACTACAGTTCGATCACGATCGATGGCCGGTCGCGATGGGCATAGCCGACGGCATGGCGCGCGCGGGCGTGCCGTTTTGCGTGGGCTCCCAATGGACGTACATGTTCGGACCCGAAAGAGTCTGCCGCGATGCTTTCCGCCGGCCGATCCTGCGCGTTCACATCGACACCGCAGACCGGCGCGCGTCGTCGTCGCGGCTTGCTGAAGGACCCGACCGTGCCGTGGATCTGGAGCCGGCGGCGCGGGAATCGCTCCCACTGAAGATCGGTGTGAACGACCGAAGCGACGAAAAGGAAGGTTTCAACGAAATCGAAGACGGATGGCGGTGGACTCGACGGTTGGCACACGTGCGCTTCCAGATCGCCGGATCGCGAGAGCCGCTCGTCTGCCATAGGGTGCGCATTGTTGGGATCGCGCACCCGGGACGTCCCGTGAGCGTTCTACTGAACGGGGTCAATCTTGGCACCATCATGGGACAGGGCAGGACCACGACGGAATTCGCCGTTGGTGCCGGAACATTGCGTTACGATGCCACGAACGATCTCGCGCTGGAAGTTCCCAGCGCCGGTCCCATCCGAGGCGACCGCCGTGAGCTGGGCTTCGGATTCATGAGCGCGGAAGTCGCAATTGCCAAGGGATGCCCCTAGGCACAGTCCCGGCCAAATTGCAATCGAGTATCAAAGTCGATAGACTCAAAAACGGAAGCCCGAGTAGGGAATTCATCCGAGATCGAGATCCTTAGAGAGGATGTACTTATCATGTCTGAATCGCCAGTTGTGACCCGCCGCGATGCAGTAAAAATGGCGGGGGCTGCGACCGCCGTCGCTGCCATATCCCGTATGGCGGCGCCGGGCATCCAGAAGGTCAGGGCCGCCAACAGTCAGGTCAACTACGCCTTCATTGGAGTCGGCAGCCGGGGCACTTATCTTCTAAAGCACCTCAGCAAAATCGATGCGGGACGTTGCGTCGCAATCTGCGACATCTACGAACCGAATTTGAAGAAGGCCGCCGAATCGGTCGGATACAAGACGGACACATACAAGGACTATCGCGAACTGCTCGCCCGCAAGGACGTGGACGCGGTGTACGTGGCCACGCCTTTGTACGCGCACTTCCCGGTAACGCGCGATGTACTGCTGGCCGGCAAGCATGTGTTCTGCGAGAAGAGCCTGGTGTTCCGGCCCGAAGAGATTCACGCTCTGCGCGCGCTGCACAACGAGCGTCCCAAGCAGGTCATCCAGACGGGCTTGCAGCGCCGCTACAGCAGTTTCTACCGCGTTGCCAAGCAGATGGTCGATAAGGGTATGCTCGGCAACGTAACGCACGTTCGTGCTCAGTGGCATCGCAACGGCAGCGGCCGCCGTCCGGTCAAGGATCCCTCACTCGAACGGCAAATCAACTGGCGCTTCTACCGCGAGTTTTCCGGCGGGCTCACCGCCGAACTCGCCTCGCACCAGATCGACGTGGCGGACTGGATGTTCGGCCTGACGCCGGAATACGTGGTCGGTATCGGCGGCATCGACACGTACAAAGACGGACGCGACACGTTCGACAACGTTCAACTTCTCTATCGGTATCCGAAGGGCCAGAAGCTCATCTATAGCTCGATCTCGACCAACGGACATCTGGACTTCAGCGAAACCATCATGGGCACGGGCGGCACCATCGTCATCACCGTCGGCGACGACAACAATCCCGCCAACGGTATGTGGTTCCGCGAGCCCAACGCTCCCAAGGCGGAAACGGCTGGCAAATCCAAGGAGAACTGGACTGCCGGCGCCACGGTGGCTTCCTCCACCACGCAGAAGGGCTTCCCGCTGTTGCTGCCGCAGGACGTGCAGGATCCCAACGATTCGTTCCTGCGCCGCGAAATGAAGTTCGCCCGCCGCTGGCTGTACAGCAAGGGCGTCATGGTTCCCGAAGAACCTCGCAACCCGGTGGACGTCGCTCTCGAGGACTTCCTGTTCTGCTGCCGCGACGGCAAGCGCCCCGCCGCGGACATTGAAGTGGGTCTATTGGATTCGACTGGCGTTATCCTCTCCAACCTGGCCATGGACGAAGGCCGGCGCGTGTACTACGGCGAAATCGAAAAGATGGGGCGTGGCACCGACGCCAAGCCCAAGGCGAAGAAATCCTGAACCTTCCGGGGCCGTTCGCAAGAGCGGCCCCTTTTTCACATCTCCAGTTTTCCCTTCCAGTACAACTCCCGGACCTTGAAGGCGGCTTCTCTGTACGGCGGCACCGCTCCCGGCACGTAAACCTCGAAGACAACCTCTTTCTCTGAATCCACCGCCACGCGCGGGAAGATCAGCCGCAAGTACGGATCGCCGGACGATGGCGGAAAGTGCCCGGTCGTCTTGAACTTCTTCCGGCCCAACTTCATGACGCTCTCTTTTTCCATGAGCCGCGTCTCGTCTCCGTTCGACATACCTTCCAACGTGGCGCCTGATACGGCAACCACGATGCTCGTGGAGGCGTTCGCAGCCAGGAATTCGCGGTAGTCCTGGTCGATGCCGAGCGGCGCTTCGGGCCGCTTCGCCCGGCGCAGCCGCCTCTGCTGCTCGGCGTCCTGGACCGGCCGCGCCGTGGCCAGTAGAATTCGCACCGTTGTGGCGCCGCCAATGCGGCTATCGTAAGCGGCCGTCTGCGCCCACGGCGAATCGCTCAAGAAGCGCGCCAGTTCGGCGTGAGTCCAATCAGCAGCCGGCTTCGATTCCCAAAACTGTGCGACAGCGAGCAGAAGGGCGATCCAGGGCACGTGCATGGCGGGTTCAATTCGATTATGCTACTAATCCTGAAGCCATGACAGAAACGACTTTCCGAAACCGCCGCGCCGTCGCGATCGAAAACGCCTCTGTGCGCGTAACCGTCACAGTCGAGGGCGGGCACATCGCCGAGATCCTGGAAAAATCCAGCGGCGTGAGTCCGCTGTGGACTCCACCGTGGCCTTCCATTGAACCGTCCACTTACTCACCCGCACGCCATCCCGGCTACGGTGGCGACTCCGAAAGTAAGCTCCTGGCCGGCATCATGGGACACAACCTCTGCCTGGATCTGTTTGGCGGCCCGTCGCCGGAGGAAGCCGCGGCCGGCATGACGGTGCATGGCGAAAGCTCGGTGGTTGCTTACGACATCACGGTGGACGGCCTCGAGATGATCTGCCGCGCGGACATGCCGGTGGCGGGTTTGAAGTTCGAGCGCCGCATCAGTCTGTCGCCCACGGGCGGCGTAGTCCGGATTCATGAGATTGTGGACAACGTCACCGCACAGGACAAGCCCATCGCCTGGACGCAGCACGTGACGCTAGGCCCGCCGTTCCTCGAAAAAGGCGCCACACAGTTCCGCGCCACCTGCACCCGTTCGAAAGTGACCGAAACCGATTTCAGCGGCGGCAAGGGCTATATGAAAATCGCCGCCGAGTTCGACTGGCCCATGGTTCCACGCCGCGACGGCGGCGTGACCGACATGCGCGTGTTCACCGACGCTCCGGTCAGCGGCGAGTTCAGTTCGCACCTGATGGACCCGGCCCGCGAGCAGGCGTACTTCACCGCCTGGGCCCCCTCCACTAAGACGTTGTTCGGCTACATTTGGAAGCAGAGCGATTTCCCATGGATGGGAATCTGGGAAGAAAACTACTGCCGTCAGAACGCGCCCTGGAACGGTGTGTCGCTCACGCGGGGCATGGAGTTCGGCGTATCGCCGGTGCCCGAATCGCGGCGAGACATGATCGACCGCGGCAAGATGTTCGGCGTGCCGTGCTATCGCTGGATCCCGGCCAAGGGCCGCGTCGAAGCGAGTTACTGTGCGTTCGCGACGACGGCTCCGGCGATTCCGGAAGACGTCGTCTGGAACGGCGACTCCGTCGAGTGTCGCTGACCGGCTGCAAAGGAGGTTCTCATGCGTTTCGGTGTCCGACCGGTGGGAGGAGTGTGTCTGCTCGCACTCGTGGCCGCCATGGATCTTGAATCGCAGACTACCCGACAAACGATGCGCCCGGTGGTGCGAGGTACGCATTACGCCGTTTCGAGCATGAAACCGGAATCGAGCCAGGCCGCTGAACGCATCCTGCGCACGGGCGGCAACGCGTTCGATGCCATCGTTGCCGGCCAGGCCGTGCTCGCCATCACCGACGCGGCTAACAACGGCATCGGCAGCGACGCCGTGGTGCTCATCTATGAACCCAAGAGCGGGCGCGTCGTTTCGCTCAATGCCGAAGGCACCGCGCCCAAGCTCGCCACCATCGACTGGTACAAGGAAAACCAGGAAGGCAAGATCCCGGTGAACGACACGCTGCTTTCGGGCACCGTTCCGGGAATTGTCGATGCCTGGTACATCCTGCTCGACCGTTGGGGCACCATGAGCTTCGAGCAGGTGCTCGCCGACGCCATCGACATCGCCGAAAACGGATTCCCCATCAACGACCGTCTGGCGCGCACGCTCTCCAACACCAAGAAGCTGCGCAAGTATCCGAGCACCATGCAGGCCTTCTGCCCGGATGGCGCCTGTCCCAAGCCGGGCGAGATCTGGAAGAATCCGCAACTGGCACGCACGTTGCAGCGGTTGGTGGAAGCCGAACGCGCCAGTGCGGCACTCGGACGCCGCGAAGCGCTGCGCGCCGCGCGCGATCGTTTCTATAAAGGAGACATCGCACGCGAGATGGCGGAGTTCTCCGAAAAGAACGGCGGTCTGTTCCGCTACGAGGACTTCGCGTCGTATTCCGCAAAGCTCGAAGAGCCGGTGTCGATCGACTATCGCGGCTATCGCGTCTACAAGAACGCGTCCTCGACGCAGGCGCCCGCCGAACTGTTCGCGCTGAATATTCTGGAAGGTTACGATCTGCGCAAGCTCGGCCACAACACTGCCGATTACATACACGTCTCTGCCGAAGCCATCAAGCTGGCCATGGCGGACCGCGACAAGTACCTGGGCGACACCGACTTCATCAAGATTCCATGGGAAGGGCTGTTGTCGAAGGACTACGCCGCCGAGCGCCGCAAGCTGATCAATCTCAAGCGTGCGTCGCGCGAACTGCGGCCCGGCATCGCCGAGAAGTTCGCCGGTATGGAAACGCTCGAACGGCCGCTCGACTACAAGCTGGCCGGTAAGGGCGATCACGAAGGCGACACCAGCTACATCGCGGTCGTCGATAAGGACCGCAACGCTGTCTCGCTCACGCCCAGTCTTCACACCGCGTTCGGAACCAAGGTGGTGATGGGCGAATTGGGATTCTCGCTCAACTGCCGCGGCGATTACTTCTCATTGATGCCCGGCCAGGCCAATGCCCTGGCGCCCGGCAAGCGCCCGCGCAGCACGCTGCAAAGCACCATGGTTTTGAAAGACGGCAAGCCGGTCATGCTATTGGGCAGCCCCGGCGGAGACGATCAGTGCATGCGTACGATGCAGACGCTGCTGAACGTGGTCGAGTTCGGCATGAATATACAGGAAGCGATCGAAGCGCCTCGCTGGACCACACGCGCCTTTCCTTCATCACCATTCCCCCACGTGATGTATCCGCTCGATTTGGGCGTCGAAGATCGCGTGCCCGAAGCAATTCGTTCGCGCCTGCGACGCATGGGGCACAAGTTGAGAGTCTCGCCGCCGTGGTCCATCGGTTCGAACGGCGCCATCCTGCTCGATCCGTCGTCCGGAGTTCTGCACGCCGGCGCCGACCCGCGGGCGGATGCGTACGCGCTGGCCTGGTAGCTCGTCTTA
>CAZDIZ010000016.1:7439-21222 GCA_964505625.1 uncultured Solibacteraceae bacterium
CGCGAACTCGCGTCCATGGTCCGGGTGATGTACACGCCTCGGGCCGGAATCACCTCCGCGCCAGTGCCAAGGTTCAGCGTCGGCACCGTTTTTCGCGAGCCGATGCCATGGCCGGAAATCACTTCCCCGGAAAGCACATAGGGCCGCCCGAGCATTCGTCCGGCAAGCGCCACGCTGCCCGCCTCAATCAGGCGGCGGATGGCACTACTTGAAACCCGATGTCCGCGAACGCGCACGCACGGCGCGGCTTCCACAATCAGATGGTGCCGCGCCCCAAGTTCGGCGAGCGTCTTGATGTCGCCCGCGTGGTCGCGCCCAAAGTGAAAGTTCTCGCCCACCACCACAGCCCTGGCGTCCAGCCTGCGGACCAGAACCTCGGTGACAAAAGCCTCCGGCGTCAGGTGGGCGAAATCCAGGTCGAAGGGAACCACAAACACCTGCCGGATGCCCTCCTCACCCAGCAACGCCGCTCGTTCGCCGATGGTGGATAGCATCCGCGGTGCTCGGGCCGGGGCGAGCAGACGGGCCGGGTGCGGATCGAAGGTCATGGCCGAAGCGGTCCACCCGCGCTCGGCTGCTAACTCCGCCACGCGCCTCAGAATCCGGCGATGACCGGCGTGAACGCCGTCGAAATTTCCGATGCTGATGGCGCAGGGACCGGAACTACGCTTCGGAATGCCGTGCACAATCACGGGCGTCATTGGATCTCCGCCTCGAAGGTGATCTGCAATCCGTCGTAGGCCAACCGGACCCCAGCGGGGAATCCCCGCTCGGTGGCTTCATGCGGAAGGTCGTGGCAGATGTGCGTGAAATACGCTCGCTCCGGCTTGAGCAATTCCACGGTTTGAAGCGACCGTTCAACGGTGCTGTGCGTTGGATGCGGCGTGTGCCGCAGAGCGTCCAGGAAAAGAACATCCAGGCCACGCAGCCGTTCCATGGACTCCGCGGGAATGTCGCTGTGATCGGTCAGATACGCGATCTTGCCGAACCGGAACCCGTGGATCAGCGCCTTGCCGTGAAAAATGGGAATCGGTTCAAACCTCAGCCCAAACACATCGAAGGCGCTGCCGTCCAACGGGATCGTTTCCACCTTCGGCCGCGAGGATTCGCTGCGAGGCAGGTCGAAGATGTAGCGGAACGTGCCGCGGATGGTTTCGATGGCGTCCCGGGCAGCGTAGATGGGGATAGGCTCCCGGCGCCCGTAGTTGAACGGACGGATGTCGTCCAATCCCAGGATGTGATCGGCATGCGCGTGCGTGTAGATGATGGCGTCCAAATGCGTCATACCTGCCCGCAACGCCTGTAGGCGTAGATCCGGAGTGGTGTCGATCATGACCGCCTTGCCCGCGTATCGCAGCAGTACAGACGGCCGCAAACGGTTGTCGCGCGGGTCCGCCGACCGGCACACGGCGCAGTGGCAGCCGATGGTCGGCACACCCACGCTCGTACCCGACCCAAGGACCGTAAGGATCGCCGTCTGTCGTTGGACGGCCATCTACGGTTTCGGACCGCCCCCGGCCACCTGAACAAAGCGGAACCGCAGTTCGGTGAGCGAGTTCTCCAGCAGCCGCTGTTCCTCCAAGTTCAAGTTTCCCTTGGTCTTGTCCTGAAGAACGGCTAACATGTCGATGCTGTGGCGCGCCAGTGTCAGGTTCGGCTTGGGTTGGTCCTTGGGGTCGCCGAAGTGCAGTAGGCCCAGTTGAACCTCTGCCTGCGTCCGCATGCTCAGCACCAGGAATTCGAATGAGGCGGGCGGGAGCGGATAGGACTCCTGTTCCGCGCCGGTGTCCGCCTGTGTGTTTGGGGTTTCGGCGTCGCTCATCGGACACCATTTTACCGTGTTCGGCTTGAACGTCGAGAGAGGTAAAGCTCGGGGCGCGGATGGCCGATGGAGGATAGGAACCCGGAAAATGGTATAAGGGCTACTAAAGGAAGGGGGTAAGGGGCTTGACACCCGCTTCTTCAGTTGGTACGTTTGAAAATTCGCTCTGGAGTTTTCTAGTCCGTAGGTCGCAAGTACCATCGGCGGAGGCAGGCAGGTTATTCTCCGCGAGGGCTGACCGGCGCAAGAAGTGATGAAGCAAGGCTATTTCATCGTCGTCCTGGCTCATTCTCTCCATGGGAGGCTGCGCCGCATCCACATCCCGCACCAAGTGGTGTATGGTGTGCTTGGCTTGGCGTGCCTGGGCTTCTTCACACTGTTCGGCGTGGTTTCGAGTTACGCGCGAATGGCGTGGAAGGTAGCCAACTACAATTCGCTGCGCCAGGAAGTCGATTCTCTCCGCTACCGCTATCACACCCTGCAGAAAGAAGCCGACCAGACCAACCAGCAGCTCGCCACATTGCAGATTCTGGCCAAGGAGATCTCCTCGGCATACGGGATCAAGCAGAAGATGGAGGGGCCGCCGGATATCGCTTCCGAGGGTCGCCTCACGCCCACGTTCAGCGAGACGCTGGAAGACTACAACTTCCTGAAGAGCGCGAGTTTCTCGAAGTTCTATCACCGCTATCCCCGTATGTGGCAGACCAACGTGCGGCCGGGTTTGTGGCCCGTGAACGGACGGCTGCTGAGCCCGTTCGGGCATCGTGATGACCCGTTCTCAGGCGCGATGGCGTTCCATGCCGGCGTGGACATCTCGGCGGCCACGGGGACTCCGGTGAGAGCCACGGCTGACGGCGTGGTGGTGCAAGCGGAAACCAGCAGCGGCTATGGCAAGCTGATCATCATCGACCACGGTAACGGTTATCGTACCTACTATGCGCACCTGTCGCGCTACGACGTGGTGGATGGTCAGGAAGTGCGCCGGGGCCAGATCATTGGCGCATCCGGCCAATCCGGAAGAGCCGTTTCGCCACACCTGCACTATGAGGTGCGCATCGGCGGCAGCCCCGTGAATCCATATCAGTTCCTCGCCAAGGCGTCCACCGCGTCCGCCGCAAAACGGGACTTCCCGTTCTGACAAGAGCGATTCCTACTGCAATGCCTCGAAGCGGGCCGAGTTGCGTGATCACACGCCGTGCTCTGGTGGCCGGGTTTCCAGCCGTGCTGGCTGGCGGCATTCGTAGCGCCGGCCAGGTCTACCCGAGCGAGCGGCGCCGCTATGCCGACCCAGCCACGGAATTCGAGGTCGTGCGCCTTACCGACCCGGTCCACGCAACCTACCTGCCGTCCGGCCCGAGCGGAATCGTCGCGCGGCGCGGCGCGGCCCTGCTGTGCGCTTCCGACCGTACGGGTTCTATGCAGGCCTACCGGCTGGACTGGAAGAGTGGGGAAGCCCGCCAGCTCACCGACTGCGAGGCAATGGACAAGGACGCGCTGGCCTGGTATCCGGATGAGCGCAGTTTCCTGTGTTTCGACGGGGCGGCGCTGCTGCGAACCTCGCTCACGATGTTGCGGAAGAAGGAAATCTACCGGATACCGGACGGTTGGTCGAAAGGCTCGGGCTTCAGTGTCTCCGAAGACGGCCTGTTCGCGTTTCTGGTGGAGACGAAATCGGAGCGCAGCCGGCTGCGGATGATCGGGTTGGCGAAACCCAGCGCCGCCACCGTGGTCGAAACCGACGGCACGATAGAGTGTCCCCAACCACGGCCGAAACGCGCCGGCATCCTCTACACCAGAGACGGGAATTCGCTGTGGCTGGTGAACTACGATGGCGCGGGCAATCGCCGTCTGCGCACGGCGGAGGGGCCTGTCCTCCAGGCGCTCTGGGCGCCGGACGGACGCACGGCGCTCTATTTGAGCGTGGACGCGCGGACGCCCCCGCGGCATAGCCTGCGCGAGATCGCGCCGGATTCGAACGTGGATCAATTGGTGGCGCCAACCACCCGGTTCGTCGGCTTCCAACGCAACAGCGACGCTTCGGTGTTCGTGGGCGCAAGCGGCAGCTTGGCGGCGCCGCACATCCTTCTGTTGCTGCGCGTGACACGGCGCGAATTGACGTTATGCGAGCACGCCGCCAAGCAGGCCCGCAACGTCAAGCCGCAGTTTTCTCCCGACAGCCAGCGCATCTTCTTCGAAAGCGACCGGCACGGCAAACCGGCGCTCTATACAATGGCGCTCGAGCGGTGGGTGGAACCTACCGGAGATTGAGCCGCGCGGCGCTATTGAATCGTCGTGGAACCGAGATCGATGGCGGCCAACTCGTGCGCCAAGGACCGGGGACCAAAGTCACGCGTCGACTGTAGCCCCATGCTGGCAGCCGCGAGCAGGTGCTCGGCATCGGTGCCGTCCTGGGGGAAATGCGCCGTTCCGACGCTCAGTGAAACGACACCGCGCTCGCACGCTGCATCGCCGGCCTCGACGGCATCCTGAACCAAGTGGCGCACCGCCACCACAGCCGCTTCCGGCTCGATTCCGGGCAGAATTAACACGAACTCGTCCGGGCCGATGCGCGCCAGCGTGTCGTACTCACGGCAGCCCTGGTGCAGTGCCTGGGCAACCGCGCGCATCACCCGGTCGCCAGCCGGCCGCCCGAACCTCTGATTTACCGAGCGGAAATCGTCCAGGTCACAGAACGCCAAAGTGAGCGGCTGTTCAGCGCGGCGCGCACGGGCAAGCTCAGTGTTCAGGCGGTCGAACAAAGCCCGGGCATTGGGCAGCCCCGTAATGTAATCGGTTGTGGCAAAGTGCCGGCTTTCGCGCTGCTGAAGAGAAGTCTCAATGCAATAGGAGACTTTCCGGCAGGCCGCTTCAAGCGAGTGCTGATGCTCGTGTGTGAACGCGTCCTTGCGCATCGAATAGAGCGCCAGCACGCCGATCACGTCGTCCCTGCCCATTAGCGGGACGGCCAGAGCCGCACGCAACGGCCCGGCGCCCGAAGCCGCGCGGAATCCGCTTTCCACCGATGGATCGCCATTGAGCAGTGGACGGCGATTCGCCCACACCCAGCCGCACAGGCCCTCGCCCCACGGAATGTCCAACGTCCTCAAGGCGCTGGAGCATTCACCGGTCACGTAACGCGGAACGAGCGTTGTGCCGCGGCGCAAGTAGACCGCCAAGGCGTCGTGCGGGATCATGTTCTTGAGCCGCGTATCAAGCATGGCCAGAGTGTCGTCCAGGCTCAACGATGTGCCCAGCGCCTGCGCCAGGTCGAACAGCGACTGAACTTCCTGCCGGGCCGCGGCTTCCGCCGCTACGTGGTCCGCGATTGCAGACCGGGGTTCGGCGCTATGCCGCTCATAGCCAGCGCCCGGCGCCGCCCCGTTGGGCACCTTCAGGTCGACCGATAGCTTGGTTTTGACACGCGACGAGGCCAGCGCGCGTTCCTCGAGTTCGCGGTAGCGGCGCGCTAGAACATCCACCACGCGGGGATCGAAGCTCACACCCGCTTCCGCGATGATCTCTTTCATTGCTTCGTCCAGCGGAAGCGCGGCGCGGTACTGCCGATGAGAGGCCAACGCATCCAATGCGTCGACGACGCCCAGAATGCGCGCGCCCAAGGGAATAGCTTCGGCTTTGAGGCCGTCGGGGTATCCCGTGCCGTCCCACCGTTCGTGATGCGCGCGCACAATGGGCACAACGTCGTGCGGGAATCCCACTCGTTCCAGGATCTCGGCGCCCACCACAGGGTGGATCTTCATCTTGTCGAACTCTTCCGGGGTGAGCTTACCGGGCTTCGACAGGATGTGTTCCGGAACAGCCAGCTTACCGGTATCGTGCAGGATGGAGGCGGCGCGAAGCGCTTCCATCTCCCGTGCGTTAAGGCCGAGTTCCTTCCCGATTTCCAGGGCGTACACCTGCACTCGCTGGAGATGATCGTGTGTGTTGTGGTCCTTGGCTTCGATCGCCACCGCGAGGGTTTCTATGGTACGCAGGTAGAGGCCGGCTTTCTGTTCAGCGTCGCGCTGGCGGGTTTCGGCGCGGTCCAAGTGCAGCCGGACGGCACGATATCCGATGTAGACCAGCGATAAGGCCAGATAGCAAAGATACGCCGTGTGGCGCGCGGTACTCGCCGAGCTCCAATCGAGCAGCAAGGTGGCAAGGACCGCCAATCCGCAGACCGACAGGGTACTGAAAAAAGCTTTGCGTGGCGACGACATAGCCGACTGTGATGTCTATCGGCGGGTTAAGGGGAATACATGACCCCGGCCGTGGCAATCCACATGTTTTTTTGAATGGAGAGGAAACGCAGCCCCGAGCGGCGAACGCCCATATAATGTAGGTTCAGCATTTGCCGGACTTCTAACTAGAAGAGGAACACCGATGACCATTCCGAAGTGGAGTCGCGCCGCTTTCCTGGTGCCGCTACTGATATCGAGCGCCTGCAGCAAGCGGCAAGCAGCTCCCACACGCCAGGACTCGGGCCCCGTCAACGTGCGTGTCGCCCCAGTGACCGTGCGTGAGATGCGGCGCGTGGTGGAAGGCGTCGGCACGCTGTTTCCTTACGATGAAGCCATCATCAGCGCCGAAGTGGAAGGCCGCGTCGAAGAGGTAAAAGTCGACCTGGGCGACAGCGTCGACGCCGGCCAGCTCATGGTTCGCATTGCCGACGAGGAACAGCGCTACCTGCTCGCGCAGAACGAGGCGCAGTTGCGGCAATCGTTGCAGCGGCTGGGGCTGAAGAGCGAGAAGGAACGCGTCCGGGATATTCGCGACACGCCCGACGTGCGCAAGGCTCAGGCCGACTTGACCGATTCCGAGCAGCGCCACCGGCGCACGCGGCAACTGGTGGAGCAGGGCGTTGGTTCGCAGCAGGATCTGGACCAGGCCGAGGCCCGCCTCAAAGCGAGCCAGGCGGCCTATGATTCCATCGTGATCGCCACGCGCAACCTGATACAGGAAGTTGACCGTTTCCGCGCGGTGGTCGACCTGCAGCGTAAGAAACTGCGCGACACGAGCGTGCGCGCGCCTTTCGCATCCAGCGTCAAGGAGCGGCAGGTCACCGTGGGCCAGTACGTGCGAGCCAACACACCGCTGCTCACGCTGGTGAAGACTGACCCCATCCGCCTGCGCGTCGAGATTCCCGAGCGCATGGCGCCTTGGGTGAAGGTCGGGCAGATCGCCAAAGTGACCGTCGAGGCGTTCCGTGATCGCGAGTTCCAGGGTAAGATCTGGCGCATTTCTCCGACCGTGGATCAGAGCAAGCGCACCTTTGTCGTGGAGGCGTTGATCGCTAACCAGGCGGGCGACCTGAAGCCCGGCTCTTACGCCAAGGCACACGTCTCGACCGACCACGTCGAGCGCATGAACCTGATTCCGGCGCGAGCGGTGAGTTACGTGTTCGGATCGAACAAGGCGTTCGTGGTGCAGGGCGATGTTGTTGACGCGCGGGAGTTGAAGTTGGGCGATCGCTTCGGCGAGGAAGTAGAGATCCTGGAAGGCGTGAAGGCGGGCGAAACCGTGGCGGTAACCCAGGTGCAACGCCTGGATGCCGGCACAAAAGTGCGTGTGACGACGGGCGAAGGCAAGCGCCCAAGTTGAGGCAGGTATGAAACGGTTCTTAGTCGCGGCTCTGCTGGTGGCGTCTTCGGTGCAGGCGGCCACCCGTTTGGAAGTAAGCGTGGTGGACCCCAAGACCGGGAAGTTCGTCACCGGTCTTACGGCGGCGGATTTCACGGTGCTCGACGACCGTACGCCGCGCCGCGTCGAAGCGGTCGAGTTCGCCGTGACGCCCATCGATGTCATGCTGCTGCTGGACACCAGCTTGGTGGGCGAGATGGTGCAGCCGGTGGCGGACACGCTCATCTCGCAACTGAGCGAGAAGGAACAGATGGCCATCGTGAGCTATCACTCCTCGGCCGATCTGATTCAGGATTTCACTTCCAGCAAGATACTGCTCAAGCGCGCCGTTGCCGGAGTGAAATATGGCAACATGCCGCGGGTGCTGGACGCGATCTACGCGGCCATCGACGGCGGCTTCGAACACGCCGCCATGCGACGGGTGGTTCTGGTGCTGACCGCCGGCTACGAAGGCGACAGCCGCGTGGATCAGAAGCAGGTGCTGCGCGTGGCCCGCCGCAACGGTGTATCGATTTCGACGGTCTATGTATCGGGAGCGGAGAAGTCGATGTTCGAATCGCTCGCCCGGCAGACCGGAGGAGCCTGCTTCAACCTGCGCGACCTGCGCAAGATCGCCAACAACCCGCCCGGCAAACCCATCTTCGAAGTACTCCGCTCACGCTACACGCTCTCGATCAGCGGCAATCTAGGCATCGGAGAGAAGCTGAAAGTGGAAGTGAAGCGTCCGGGCAAGCTGTTTGTGTCGGCTTTGGCGGTGGAGTAAGACGGCGCTCCTAGGACGTTGCCGGATCCCAGTCGAGGACCTCGCGTACTTTCGCGGCGAGCTCGCGCATCGAAAACGGCTTCTGGACGAAATGAACACCCTCTTCCAGCACTCCACGCGGGCCGATGACGTCGGCCGTGTATCCGGATGCAAATAACTGCCGCATGTGGGGATAGCGCGCTCGCAGCCGGTCGCCCAGTTCCCGGCCGTTCATCTCCGGCAGTATCACGTCGGTCATCAGCAGGTGAATCTCTCCGGTGTTTTCCTCCGCCACCCGAAGGGCTTCACTGGGAGTGTGCGCGGCCAACACCCGATACCCCAGAGCGGTGAGCATCATCTGAACCATCTTCAGGACGCCCGATTCATCCTCCACGAGCAGGACGGTCTCTTCGCCGCGCTTTGCGGGCGCTGGAGGAATATCTTCCCGGACCGCCACCGGTCCGGCCGCGTGACGAGGAACATAGATCTTGAACACCGCACCCGAGCCGGGTTCGCTACGTACATCGACGAACCCGTTGTTCTGCATCACGACGCCGTACACGGTGGCAAGCCCCAGTCCTGTGCTTTCGGTTATACCTTTGGTCGTGAAGAAGGGCTCGAAGATGTGCTCCAGCGTCTCCTTATCCATGCCACGGCCGTTGTCGCTCACCGACAGCATGACGTATTCGCCGGGAGAACCCGTCTTGCGCTCGGCGCAGCCAACTTCGTCAAAACGAGCATTCGCCGTCTCGATCACGACTCTGCCAACTCCGGCGATGGCATCGCGCGCATTGACGCACAAGTTGATGAGAACCTGATCAACCTGACTCGGGTCCATTTTTATGAGTCCCAGATCCTCACCCGGTTTCCAGACGAGGTCGATGTCTTCGCCGATGAGACGCTGTAACATCCTGAGCAATCCCGGCACCGCATGATTCAGATCGAGCGTCTGGGGAGCTATGATCTGCTTGCGGGCAAAAGCCAACAACTGGCGGGTGAGGTCGCTGGACCGCTGGGCGGCCACGTGGATTTCATGGAGCGAAGCGTGGAGCGGATCGGAAGGATTCACTCGCTGGATCGCCAACTCCGTCCTGCCGAGGATTACCGTCAGCATGTTGTTGAAGTCGTGCGCGACACCGCCCGCCAGCCGGCCCACTGATTCCATCTTTTGCGCCTGGGTCAATTGGTCCCGTAGTTTTAGCTGATCCTCCTCCATCTGCTTGAGTTCGGTGATATCGACGGCCAGTTCGAAGCGGACGTCCCTGCCATCTGGCCAGCGGATGATCCGGTCGGTAAGCAAGTAATCCCTGTTGAGGAATTGATTGTGGAATTCCCAAATGTGCGCCTGGCCCTTCCGCCGCAAAATGATTTCGTTGGTACAGAAATCGCAAGGACTGGTTCGGCCTTGAAACTCCCTGTAGCAAGCCGAACCGGTGGGATCATGCCCCAGACGCTCTTTTAGGTTCGTGTTGACGAAGAGCACCTCATACGTGCGCGGATCGGAAACGTAAATGGCTTGGTTGATACTGTCAAAGATCGCCAGCAATTGCTCGCGTTCGACACGCAGTGCTTCTTCGGCATACCTGCGTCGAGTAATGTCACGCACAAAGGCCCAGTAGCCAGCCGGCTGCCCCAAGCTGTCTCTTAGCAGGTGAGTGCGAAGCTCCACCGGAAAGACCGTGCCGTCCTTGTGGCGGTATTCCTTTTCAAACACGTCGGAATAGCCTCTACGCAGGACTTGGCTTTCAATGATGTGGGCTTCGACGGCGTGCCAGCGTTCGAGTGTCAGATCCTGATAGGTAAGGCGGCGCAACTCGTCCGCGCTGTAGCCGGTCATTTCCAGGAAGGCGCGGTTAAAGTCCTGTATATGGCCCTGCAGGTCGGTGGTCGCGAAGCCATCCTGCATGTTTTCAACGAGGCGGCGATACTTCGCCTCGCTTTCTTTCAAGGCCTGTTCCGCCCGCGTGTGATCGCTGATGTCAATTCCAACCGCGAGAAGATACTCAACCGCATTGCCGCTGAACACCGGACTACCTCGCCACTCCACACGCAGGTGCCGCCCATCCTTGGTTAGCACCCGGCTGATACTCGGGCCCGGATTGCATTTGGCGACAAGCGCTGACAAGATCGCTTTGACCGCCTGGCGGTCCTCTTCTGGAACAAAGGTTGAAACGTAGTCTGTCCCCGGCACTTCGTCAGCCAGATATCCCAGCGCGTGGAGCATGGACTGGTTCATTATCATGGTGGAACCGTCCGGGCGAATCGCGACAAAGAATGCCGGTGAAGACTGAATCAAGGAGTTACTGAAGTCCCGCTCGGCGCGCAGTGTCTCCTCGGCCTGTCTTCGTTCATCGATCTGAAGACACAGCGCCACGACCGTGGCCATCAGCAGTGCGAACCGCTCTTCGTCCGGAGAGAAACTCCGCCGATGGCCGGTCTGCTGGAAGCTCAGTACTCCCCGAATGCGTTCTCCGTGCCAAACGGGAGCGACCAACAAAGACCGGATGTCGTGTGCGCGAAAATACGATTCGGGAATCTCCTTGGTGCGGGCATCCGTGAGAACGTCCGTAGCCACTACTACGCGACCCCGCTGGTGGTGGCTTGTGTAAGCAGGAAAATCCGTGGCGCGAAGTTGCTCACCTTTGCTGTGACACCGCCTGCTCCTTTCGTAAAGATCCACACAGCGAAGGAAGACAAAATCGTCGTCATAAAGCCACACACTGACGCGCTCGGTGCCGATCTGTTCGGAGCACGTTTCCGTGATCGATGCCAGAGCGCGCTCGAAGCTTGACTGGGACGGATCGCCACCAAGAACGAGGTCCATGAGCGCTTCTGTCTGCCCGCGCAATACTCGTTCACTGGAGCATTCTGTCCGCACCGCATCTGTCCGCGTTGAACTGCTCCGCGCGAAAACCAGCATGTAGGCTTCCGGCACTCTCAGGACGGCGACTTCCACGGGGAGCAGGTTGCCGTCTTTGCGGCGAATGTGGCCCTCTTGAGTTGGCGGCTCTTGGGTCTGCGGACTATCCGCACCTACTGGGGCGGCAGCGCACACGTCCGGACCGAACAAGCCGGAAACAGGCACATGAAGGAGTTCCTCGCGGGAGTAGCCCGTTAATTCGACTCCTCGACGGTTCACTTCACGGAGTTTCTCGTTGGAGTCGAACACGAATATGGCATCGGCCGCCTCGTCGAATAGCACCTTTTGTAGTTCCCGGGCTAGATAGGGAGCAGCAGAGGCGTCCGGAGGGTGGCTGTTCTTGGCGCTGCTCATGACCGCCTCCTCCTTCATGCCGTCTGCGCCCATGGGCACAAGCCGACGCCCGACAACACCACGCGCTGCGGAGGACACTGGAATGGAGCAGCGCTTCCCACGAGCGCGGACCTCATGAACACTCACAGAATAGACCGTGATGCGCCGCCAAGCAAGCTGCTCTTCCTGGAAACCTCAAATGGTGCCTTAAGATGGGATGCGATTCCGCTGCAAATAGCTTGCGCAGCATCGGACTTCGTTATCATATTGTTGAGTTCAAGATGTCCACCCGAAAATTCGTTTTGTTGTCCTTGATGGCTGCGCTTGCCGTGGCCTGCTTCGCCGGAGTTCCCGACACCTACAAGCAGTTTCAGGATCCTCCGAAAACCTACAGCGTGCGGCCGTTCTGGTTCTGGAATGGGCTGCTGGACGAAAAGGAAGTCGATCGTCAAATCCGTGAGATGGTGTCGCAGGGCGTCTATGGCGCTTACGCGCACAACCGTACCGGGCTTCAGACGCCGTATCTGTCCGACGAGTACTTTCGCATCGTGAAGAGCGCTTACGAATCCGCGCGCAAGCACGGTTTCCTGTTCGGCGTGGTTGACGAGTACGAATGGCCGGGCGGAGAGGCTCGCGATCCTTGGCGTCCCGGGTTGGCCAGCCGCACCATCGAGCGCAACCCGGACTTCCGCATGCGCAGCCTGTGGTTCACCGCCAAGGAAGTGCAAGGCCCCGGCCGCATCGAAATCACCGGCGTGAAGAACTTCCAGTTCGCCGTGGCGGCGCGGCTTACCGGACAGAACACGGTGGACGGCGATACGCTCGCGGTGGTCGAAGGCGACGCGGCCACGGGATCGGTGGCCTGGACCGCGCCCGAGGGCAAGTGGCGGTTGATGGCCTTCTACCTTGAACCGAGCCAGGGTCGCGACGGCGGCCTGGTGGACTTGCTGAGTCATGACGCCATCAAGACGTGGATCGAAGAGGTGCACGAGAAATACTACAAGCTCGGCCCCGAGCACTTCGGCACCACCATCGACAGCTTCTACAGTGATCATGAAGGCGACTACGGGAGGCGCATCGCCTGGACGCCGAAGTTCTTCGAGACCTTCCAGAAGATGAAGGGCTACGACATGCGCCGCTACCTGCCCGCGCTGATGTTCGACAGCGGAAAGATCACGCCGAAGGTGCGCTGCGACTATCTGGACGTGGTGAGCGAACTCTACACCAACAACTACTTCAAACAGGTTGGCGACTGGTGCGAACGGCACAACATCAAGATTTCGGGCCATACCTGGGAAGAGACGCTGATCGCCGAGTCCGCTGCGGTGGGCGATTTGCAGCGCATTATGCGGGCGTGGCCGTGGCCGGGCGTCGATTCGCTGCACGATCTGGGCCGTTGGCCGCGCGACCTAAAAGTGGCCGGTTCGGTGGCGCACTTCCGCAACACGCGCTTCACGGTGGAAAACCAAGGCGTGCAGGGCGGCGAGTCCTATCTGGACATGCAGAAGATGCGGCTCGGAACCAACATGCTCGGCGTGTGGGGCACCAGCCTGTTCATCCCGCACGCGTTCAACTATCACCCGTCGCGCATCGAATTCCCGAGTGATTGGTTCTTCCATCAACCCTACTGGAAGTACTTCAAGCACTACGCCGATTACACGCGCCGCATCGCCTACATGAACGACGGCGGCCGCCACTACGCCGACATTCTGCTGTTCCAGCCCACCGAAACCGCCTGGGCCAACGCGGAACCGAACTTCGCACCGGCGCCGGATTGGGACTCCAATCCCATGCAGAAGATCAATCTGTTCTATGGCGACCTGATGAATCGCATGGCGCAGGAACTGCGGGATTTTGACGTGGCCGATTCTCACTTCCTCAATCAAGCCAAGCTGGAAGGCAACACGCTCAAACTTGCGAATGAAACCTACCGCGTGGTGGTGCTGCCTCCGTTGACCACGGTGCGCCGTTCGACCATGGCCAAGCTCCGCCAGTTCTTCGAACAGGGCGGTGTGGTGGTGGCCGTGAACATGCTTCCCACCGACTCGATGGAAGAAGGCCGCAACGACGAGCAGGTGATTGCCGACGTGAAGGCCATCTTCGGCACGATCCGCGCGCAGGCATTCGCCGCGCGAGCCAATTCGGCCGGCGGGCGTGCGTATTTTATTCGCGACAACATCGAGGAACTGTTCCCGGTTCTGGATGCCAATTTGAAGCGCGACGTGAAGGTGGTGGCAGGTGAAGCCAGACACCTGGGCGTGTTGCATCGCGCCAAGGATGGTCTGGATTACTACTGGATCGTGAACGACAGCGAGAAGCCGCGCGAGTT
>CAZDIZ010000016.1:21322-54932 GCA_964505625.1 uncultured Solibacteraceae bacterium
AGGATGGTCTGGATTACTACTGGATCGTGAACGACAGCGAGAAGCCGCGCGAGTTAACCGTGTTGCTGAACGTGAAGGGTGTTCCGGAGAAATGGGACGCGGCGACGGGCGCGCGAGAGCCGCTTGAATCGCGCGTCGTCGCCGCCGGCACGCAAGTGAAGCTGCGCTTCGATGCCTGGGATGCTTACTACGTCGTGTTCGGCAATCCGGAAGCCAAGGTGAAAGCGCCGGAAGCTCCCTACAAGAAACTCAACGACATCGCCGTCGCCGGAGATTGGACGCTCACGCCGGAAAAGAAACAGATCGCCGCGCCGTACGGCAAGCGTTTCCAGCAGGCTTGGGACGGATTGGGAGAGACCAAGGGCTTCACGGAAGTGAATCACGACGACGCCCGCTGGACCGATGACTGGCTCAGCCGCGAGCGCCAGACCGTGCGCGACTGGTGGCTGGTGGGCCCGTTCCCGAATGAGGATCACGCAGGCTGCTACGGCGCGTTCCCGCCGGAAAAGAACCCGGACCCCAAGGCCATATACGGCGACTACAAGTGGAAGCGCTACAGTTCGCCGTCGATGTTCGTGGATCTGTACTCGGCGCTGGGGCTGGCGCTGAATTCCAACGGCACGGCTTACGCGCTCACCTGGGTGCACTCGCCCGTCGAGCGTGAGGTGGAATTCCGCCTGACGGCGAACAATAACGCGCATCTTTGGGTGAATGGCGAGAAGTTGCTCGACTGGCACATTCATCCCTGGTATTACGAGATGCGCGAGAACTTCGGCCTGACGCGGAAGGCGCGGCTGCATACGGGTTGGAACTCCGTGCTGTTGAAAGTCTCCCGCTTCCGCCGCGGTCAATTCTCGTTTATGCTGCGCGCCACTGACGCCGAAGGGAATAACATCCGCGACCTGACCTTCAGTCCCGATAAGACGATCCGTCCCGCCGGGAGCACCTATCTGACCATGTGGTACCGCATCGCGGTGCCAGCGACTTCGATTGCCGTCGAGTTGCCGCGTTTCCGCAAGCCGTACAGCGTCTGGTACAACGGCATCAAGCTCACGCCCGATGCCGAAGGCCGTGCCAAGCTTCCCGCGATAGCCCAGGGCGAAAACAACGTACTGGTTCTGAAGTTGGTAGCCGGCGACGAATTCCAGGATGCTCCGAAGTTCACGCTTTCTTCGGCCAAGACGCAGCTAGGCTCGTGGCTGAAGCGCGGATTGCCGTACTATTCCGGCAGCGCTTCCTACGAGAACGAATTCGTGGTTCCGGCTGAGTACGCCGGCCGCAAGCTGACGCTGGACTGCGGCGAAGTGGGCGTGGTGGCGGAAGTCTGGGTGAACAGCAAACCGGCCGGCACGCGTGTATGGCTCCCGTTCGCCTTCGACATCACGAATCTGGTCAAGCCGGGCAAGAACACGGTAAGGATTCTGGTGACCAACACCATGGAGAACGAACTGGCCGTGGATAACCACGCGCGCAAACTCCCGCGCCTGGAGCACAGCGGCCTGATCGGTCCGGTAACGATTCGCGCAGGAGCGCCACTGGCTACGCGTTAGCCGCAGCGGTGCGGCCGAGCGGCAACCATCCGGTCTCCTGCCGGAACAATCGCAGCGCGAACAACGCGCTTTCGGTGTAGTAGCTCGCCAGCAGCGGGCTGGCTCGGAACAGCGCTTCCAGTTGGCGGCGGACCTGCTCCTGGTCCTTCACGGCCAACGGTCCGCCCCAACTCTTGCGGCCTGCCTTCACGTAACCGCGCAGGGAGCGCTCAAACAAACGCTCGCTAACGGAGGCGGCGACTCCCGCATCGAGTCCCGCACCTTTCAGGCACTCGGTGGCGGCGGCGGCCATGGGCGTGAAGAGGCTGGTAGCGAAGACCAGTCCCGCCAGAAAAAGCTCCTTTGTTTCCGCCGCGATTTCGATTGCTCTGGTGGTGCTGTTTTCCACCAGCATCCGCGCCACACGCACGGCGTGCGGATCGCCTTCCACAACGAAACGCTTTTCGTCGAATCCTTCGATAGGCGCGAGCGACGCCGTGGCGGCGCCCAGTGCGGCCAGTGGCTTCAGCGCCGCGCTCGACAGCGCCGCGTCGCATAACAACACGGTCTTGCCGCGCCAGCCGACGCCGGTCGAGCGCAGTTGTTCCAGCGTAAAGGCAAGACGGTCGGCTGGAACGTGTATGGCTATTGTGCGCGTGTCCGCCACACTCTTGAAGTCGTTTACAGGATAGCCGGCGTGGATGACATTTACGATTCGGCTGGCGACTCGAGTCGAGACGGCTTTGACAGGCCCGATCCTCTCGCGCAAGCGCGGCAACCGGACCAGAAACGAGCGGCTAACTTGTCCCCCCGCCACCAGGGCGATCGGATGCAACCTCGCCATAGACTTCGCGTGTCCTCCAGGCTTTGATTCGATCGCGCAGCTCAGCCGCGCGTTCAAACTCAAATTTACGCGCGGCCTCCTTCATTTGTTCCTCAAGTTCAGCCAGGAGTTTCGCGCGCTTTTCAGGAGTCAGCGCCGTGAAGTCTTCGCTCTCCTCCTCGGTGGACACAGTAACATAATCGCCCTCGGCAATGGCAACCAGGCACATATCGACGGGTTTTACGATGCTTTGTGGCGTAATTCCGTTCTCTTCGTTGTAGATCGTCTGCACGCGGCGCCGGCGGTTGGTTTCGTCGATCGCCTGCCGCATGCTGTCGGTCATGTTGTCGGCGTACAGTATCGCCATGCCGTTGACGTTGCGCGCCGCGCGGCCGATGGTTTGAATGAGCGATCCGGTGGAACGCAGGAAACCTTCCTTGTCGGCGTCCAAAATCGCCACCAGGGAAACTTCCGGCAGGTCCAGTCCCTCGCGCAACAGGTTCACGCCGATGAGCGCGTCGAACTCACCGCGCCGCAACTGGCGCAGGATCTTGATGCGGTCCAGCGTGGCCACTTCCGAATGCAGGTAGGCGCACTTGACGCCGGCTTCGGTGAGATACTCCGACAGATCCTCGGCCATACGCTTGGTGAGCGTGGTGACCAGGACGCGCTCATTACGCTGGCCGCGCGCGCGGATCTCGCCTAACAGGTCGTCCACCTGTCCGCGTATGGACCGTACTTCGATCTTCGGATCGATCAAACCGGTGGGCCGGATGATTTGTTCGACCACCACACCAGCCGCGCGCGTCATTTCGTATGGTCCCGGCGTGGCGGAAACGTAGACCACCTGGTTGACGCGGTTTTCGAACTCCTCGAACGTCAGCGGGCGGTTGTCGAGCGCGCTGGGCATACGGAAGCCGAATGACACCAGCGTCTCTTTACGCGAACGGTCGCCGTGGAACATGCCCCGAATCTGCGGAATAGTCTGATGGCTTTCGTCGATGAACATCAGCGAATCCTGCGGCAGATAATCGAGCAGCGTGGGCGGGGCCTCGCCCGGCAAGCGTCCGGAAAAGTGCCGGGAGTAGTTCTCGATGCCGTGGCAGTAGCCGATCTGGCGCATCATTTCAAGATCGAACATGGTGCGCTGGTAGAGCCGCTGCGCTTCGACGATCTTGTTTTGCTTCTCCAGTTCCGCGTGCCACCAGGTGAGTTCGCGCTCGATGCTCTCGGCCGCCGTCTCGCGCGTTTCCTCGCTCATCACGTAGTGCGTTTTCGGGTAGATGGGCAGCCGCAGGTAAGTCTGCCGCACTTGTCCGGTGAGCGCGTCGATCTGGTAGAGGTTCTCGACCTCGTCGCCCCACAGCTCGATGCGGCAGGCGTAGTCATCGTAGGTGGGGAAGACTTCGATCACGTCGCCGCGCACGCGAAAAGTGCCGCGCTTGAAATCGGCGTCGTTGCGTTCGTAGAGGATCTCCACCAGCTTGGATACGATCGCTTCGCGCGAGATCTTCTGGCCCTTTTCGAGCATCAGCAGCATGCCGTAGTAAGCCTCGGGCGAGCCCAGGCCGTAGATGCAACTGACGCTCGCGACAATCACGCAATCGCGCCGCTCGAACAGCGAACGCGTGGCCGCCATGCGCAGCTTGTCCAATTCGTCGTTGATGGTGGCTTCTTTTTCGATGTAGACGTCGCTCGCGGGAATGTAAGCTTCCGGCTGATAGTAGTCGTAATAGCTGACGAAGTACTCGACGGCGTTCGAAGGGAAGAACGTCTTGAACTCGTGATAGAGCTGCGCGGCCAGCGTCTTGTTATGCGCCAGCACCAACGCCGGCCGTCCGGCCTTCTCAATGACCTTGGCCATGGTGAAGGTCTTGCCCGAGCCGGTGACGCCCAGCAGGACCTGGTGACGCATGCCGTCGCGCACACCACGGATGAGCTGGTCGATGGCCTGTTCCTGATCTCCTCGGGGGCGATAGTCTACGGCGAGGTGAAACCCCATTACCCTCAGTGTGGCATACCGAAGGCTTGGCGCAGATGTTCGAGTTCGGCGTTGAATTCGCAGCCCACTAGCAGAATGGCGACCATCACATACATCCACACCAGTAGCGCCACTACCGCGCCGACGCTGCCGTAGAGCACGTTGTAGTTGGCGATGTAGCGGACATACCAGGCGAATACCGACGTCGCGCCCAACCACATCACCGTGGCCAGAATCGCGCCGGGCCACGCCGCCCGCCACTTCTGCGCGCGGTTGGGCCCAAAGTAGTACATGGTGGCGGTGACGAAGACGGTGGAGCCGAACGCGATCAGGAATCGCGCCAGTTGCCCGACGAGTGCGACGCCGCCGGCCAGCCTCGCTCCGGCGGGAATCAGGCCCAGAGCGTTCAGCACGGACCTCTCGGTACGGTCGCCAAACACGATCAGCGCCGAAGCACCGAGCGCGGGCAACACGCCGCAGAACACCAGCAGAATTCCCACCAGCCTCTGCTTGACGAACGATCGGCCGCATGGAACGCGATAGGCGGCGTCGAAACCGTCCATCAGGCTGGTGGTGAGGCCGCTGGCGGCCCACAACGAAAGCAGTCCGGCAAAGATCAGAATCGAGATCGGCCGCTCGCCGCGCGTGGTGAACTGCCGCATCACCAGTTCCTCGGTTCCGGGCGGAACCACTTCGAACAGAAATGCGGCGATCCTTCGGGAAACCGCCTCGGCGTTGGCTTGCACCAGCAACGCGGTGGTGACGGTTAGCACAGGGAAGAACGACAGCAGCGCCGAATACGCGGCGGCTTTCGAAATGCCCAGACAGCCGTCCTCCCACGCGCGCGCAACCGAGCGCCGCACCAGCCACCAGAACGCGCCAACCGACAACTTCATACCGCTGCACTCCGCCGGGCGCGCCAGAGCACGACAAACGAACCAATCCAGGCCAGCGCGCACAGCGCAGCCATCGCGCGCTGCTCGATGGTGCCGCCGTAGTGCAATTGGATGCCCGCGTTCGCTCCCGGCCGCGCATGTACGATCATGAATCCCATTTTGTCGCGTTCGATCTCCAAACGGTGTCCGTCCTGAAACGCGGACCACCCGCTGTCGTGCGTGATCAGGACCGATACCAGCATGCCATTCGGAACGGCGCCGTCGACACGGAAGTCGTTGGTGCCTTGCCAACGCGCCGCTAGCCGCGGACGCGCTGGGTCATCCATGGCCGCGACAAACTTCTCCAGCAGCGCGACATCGCTGCCGACCGGCGGCGCGGGAGGCAGTTCGGAGGCTCGCACCAAGTGCGCGTAGGAGTGAAAAGGCAAGCGATAGACTTCGTCGTCACCGTCGTCAAACACCTTGGGCAGAAGCCCCTCGAACTTGCGGTGGTTCTTCACGTCTTTCCAATGCTCGGACGAGCCCGGTCCGTGTACCACAACGTACTCCACCCCCTGCGCGCGAAGTTGCAGCACAGCGTTGCGGCCCTGCTCCTCCGGCGGACTGACGCCGCCGGTACGGATGTCGGTGGCGAAGCGGACCGGCATCCGGTTTCGCAGTCCGGATTCGAACGTTCCCCCGGTTTGCGGAAGGTGGAACCAGGAGTTCATGCGGAAACGCAGGCCACCGGTGGCGAACACGCGGCCCGCGGGCTTCTGCCGGTCCAGCCACTCGGCCACGCGATACTCGACGGTCTGTTCCTGAGGGATGGTCTTCCACTTGGCCTGCGTATCTGAGAAGTACGCCTGTGCCTGATCCTTGCCGTGATAGAGCATCAGCAACGCGGGCAGCAACACACAGGCGTTCATAACGCGGTTGTGCGACCTCATGCCCAGGCGGAACAGTTCCACTATCGCCAGCATCAGAAAAAGCGCGAACTCGACCGCGTAGCGACGCGACTCCGGAATCGTGCTCACCTTGAACCAATAGTGACCGATGACGATCCAACCGTACGCGAGCAGGCACAACGACACGAAGCACAGGTAACGCTCATCGGGCAGCTTCAGAAGCAACAGTCGCAGTAGCGCCAACGCCACCAGCAGGCAAGCAAGCGAGATCCACTGTTCACCAGCGAACTGATAGTTGAACGAATCCACCGGCCAATTGAATAACGTGGTACGCACGAAGGTGGGCGTCAACCAGAATGACGCGAGCAGATATCCCAATCCGGCCGAAGCCACCACAGGCCAAGCGCGGAAGCCGGTTTGCTTTTGCGTGCCGGCGCCGGCAAGTAGCAACAGTAAGCAGGCAATCGCAGTGGCGAACGCCGCCAGCCAATTGATCAGCGTGATGACCGCGAACGCGAGCGCCGCAACGAACGCGCGAGCAAACGTCGGCCGCGTGGCCACGCGCCACGCCGCGATAAGAGCCAACGGCATCAGCATCACTCCCGTGGTGTGCGGCCCTTCGCCGTACTTCACCAGAACTTGCAGACGCCACGGAAGGTAGAACAGACCTTTGTCTAACTGTATGGTCCCGATCAGGCCGTAGGCCGGCGAAAACAGCGTGTACGCGAACGCCGCCGCAAACGCCCACCAGCGCGGCCGCGAGAAGTAGACGACGAACAGAAACACGGTCACCGGAACCAGGCACGCCGCCACGCCCGTAATCAGGCGATGCGCGTACGCCGGCGTGAGACCGCTCCATATCCAACTGGCGGCGGCCGCCAGATAAGGCAGGCCGGGCAAATAGGTGAACTGCGTGGGAACGCCGCAATAGGCCGTTGGATTCCAGCCCCAGGGATTGGGATGCTCGGCGATGAAACGCGCGATTGTAGCGTAGCCGCCTTCGATGGAATCGCGATACGGCATTTCGCCCGGCTGAAACAGCGGCGTGTTCAATCCAACGTTTCCCGCGAAGATCGCCAGAGCCAGCGCCGCGTCGAGAAGCCAACCGCGTTTTGTCAAAGAGTTCGCTTGCGTTTCCACTCCCAGACCCATATTCCCAGCACTCCGAGCACCGCCATCAAGCTGACTGCGCGACCGACAATGTTACCGCGTGGCGTCACATATGCCAACCGTATGTCGTGCGCGCCGGCCGGCGGCTCGATCCGCATGAACCCCATAGCGTCCTTGCGAACGCCGAGCGGCTGTCCGTTCGCGTACGCGCGCCAATACGGATCCCAGGCCACCAGAACCGTCACCGCCTGGCCCGTGGCGGTCACCGCTTGGACGAGCAGTTCATCGCTCGAGAGCCACTTTGACGAAGCCGCCGCAGTAGACCCATCTTCGAGCGCCGCCGCATAAGCCGGGATGGTTTCTCTTTCGTTCTCCGGCGTGAAGGCTCGAATTCGCTCGATGCGCGCGGCTTCAACCACACGCGCCACGCCGGGATGCTTACGCGGCACCCGATAGATCGTATCGCCTTCACCACTCGACCAGGCCACGGGCAGTAATTTATCGAGATGCCGAGGATGCGAGAAGTCCTTGTAGATTTCCCGCGATGGCGCTTCATGCACCACCACGGCGTCAGCGCCCATCGCCTGCAGCCACTGAACGGTCCACTCCGGCGTGTGGCTCATCAAGACGGCCCACTGCGCCGGGCGTGTGACGAAGTTGAGCAGGCCCATGTCGTTTCCGCCGCCCACTTGCGGATTGTCGAACCAGGCGTTGAACCAGAAGCGCAGACTGCCGGACGCGAACACACGCGCACCCGGCATGTTTTCGGCGAGCCAACGCGTCGCGCGATATTCGATGCGTTGTGTGTAGTCCGGCTCGGGCTGGTACAATCCCCAGGCGTTGCGTAGAAACACGGGAGCCGTCACGAACGCCGCCACAGCCAGCACCACCGCGAGCGACCGCGACGCCCAGGCATTCCGCTTGCACCATTCCGGCCACCGTTTGGCCGTCGCGTTCCACAATTGATGCAGCAGCCCCACGCCGGCGAGAATCGCCGCCAGATCCATCTCCGGAACGAAACGATGCGCCTCGATAGCGCCCTGGAAATGGTAGTAGCGGGAAACCACGACGTGGAGGATAGCGACGAGCAGCGCGCCCGAGGTGAAGACGCTCCAACCGTGACGCGGGATGCCGCGGCCCCAATGATCGGTAACCAGCACGTAGATGAGCGCGGCGCCCAGCGCTGCCCATCCGGCCCACATCTGTTCGGGGTGCGGAGTGATCTTCAGGTTGGTCAGTTTGAGCTCGAAGTAACTCTTGGTCAGCCAGAAAGCGCAAAGCGCGTAGCTTGCCGCCGCGATCACCGCGGCTCGCGTCAGAATTCGGTTGTCCAGCCGTGTGATCCAAAAGCTCCAGACCATGATCAGGAAGAAGGCCGCTAACGCCACCGCGCCGTGCAAGTCAGTTGAGACCACCAGCGCGCACAGCAGCGCCGCCGAGGCCATTACGGCGGGCCGGCCTTGTTCGAGAGCTTTCCAACAGGCCCACAGCGCGAAACCCATGAGCGCGAGCGCCGCCATGTGCGGTCCTTCACCGAGCCGCACGAGCGCGTCCAAGCGTTGCGGCGTCCAATACCAGGCCGCCTCGCGCAAACTGGGAAGCCAAAGCCAGGAAGGCGAAACCAACATGGCCGCCGCCGAAGCCAACCATGCTCCCGCGCGCGAGAAGGTGCAGCTGCGTACCAGGCAGTACACTCCGGCGATGCCCAGGCAATAGAAGAACGCCGTCACTATGTGGTAGGCGCGCGCCGCGGTAATCGAACCAGCTTTCGCCAGCGCCGCCGTGGCGTAACGCGTCAGAGGTGGCTGAACGTAATCGAAGCGAGTGCCGCAATACCACCATGGGTGCCAGTTCGCGTGCGGCCAGTTATCCTTCAGCAGCCGCGCATCCGAAATGAATGTGCTTTCGATGGAGCCCCACCGTGTACCGTATTCGACGGTGAACAGCGGCCCAATTAGCGCCGCCGCCAGCAGGAAGATCAACACGCCGTCGATCAAAAACGATACTCCGGTCTTATTCATCAGGACCGATTCTCCCTTGCCCCACGAGGCTTCCTCAACGCGTACGAGGCGAGCCACGCGAGCCCGCCCAGGATCGCCGTCCAGCTAATCTCGCTTGCCAGCAACATTTCCGTGCCGCCGAAGTTCGCGATTTCCACCTGGCACGGCCCCGCGCACTCCGGCGCCACGGCGAGTTGTCCCAAATTGTCCCTGAATACCCGGCACGAACGGCCGTTGGCAAACGCGACCCAGCCTGGATGATAGCTGACCTGCACCGACAGAATATCGCCGCGACCGAGGTGCGCCGCAATTCGCGCGGTGTCCTGGTTGCGCCAGGCCATGGCCGCCACGGGCCGCGAAGCGTCGTCGAGCGCACGCAGGTAGGGGCGAATCGAGTCCACGTCGAGCGAACTCACGGGTGGCCGCGCGGGCAAATCCTCCAGCCGGACCACGTGCGCCAATGATGTCGAGCGCCGTGGGACTCGATAGACGACGTCGTCTCCGTCGCGCCAGACTTCGGGCAGTACACCGTCGAACTTTTTCGGATTCGTGTAAGGCTTGTACGGTTCTTCGCTCTTCGGACCGCTAACACCCACCGCGTCCACGCCGAATGCCTTGAGCCACATCGCCGCGATGGCGCCCTCCTCGACGCCGGCGTTGTCGCCGCTGCGTATCTGGTAGAGAACGTCGTTGACGAACGGGTTTACTATGCCTTGATAGTAGCCGCCCTCTAATTGCGGCTGGCCGGTGAAGACATTCAGGAAGAACCCCACCGAGCCAGGCAGCAGCACTCGTTGCCCGGGAAAATTCCGGGCAACCCACATAGCCTCGCGGTATTCAATGGTTCGTGTGACGTCGATAGCGTGAACCGTCTTTCGGGAGAACGCACGGAACTTGACCGCGCCGTAAACGCCCAACAACAGAATTAGGCAGGCAGCGGCCACGCGCACGCGGCGCGGCGACCAGTCGATGATAGGTTTCGTCACCAGCCTGACGGCCAGCGCGATGGCCATTTCCATTTCCAGGTGCAGACGATCGGCCTGGAGCAGAATAGCGATGGCGCCCCATTCCACCATGAGCGTCAAGTAGGCCATCACGAATAGAAAGAGGATTGAAAACCCCACCGCCGGCGACGCCCCGATTCGCTTTAGCAGCCACCACAAGGCGAAGAACAAGAGGATGCCCGCAAGCGTCGCCGTCAGGCGCGGCAGAGCGGCCAGAGAACCGCTAGCGGTTGACTCACCACTCAACGTGGAGCGAATCGTCGAAGGCGGCAGCCACACGCACACCATCGCGTATGCCCATGCGCCAAGGCCCGCGACTTTCAGCCATCGCGACCAACCGTCTTCAACTCGCGCCACCAGCAGCCAGGACGCGGCGGCAACAGCGTACGAGAACGCCCCGATCCAGTTCGTCAGCGCCATGGCCGCCATCCCGAGCGCCGCCGCTGCCCACCACCACGGCTTACGTTTTTCAAACGCCACGATGAGCACCAGCAGCGCCAGCGGCAGCAGCGTCATGGAAGCGATGTGCGGCCCTTCACCGTATTCGACCAGGGCCTGCAAACGCCGCGCATGCCAGAAGCCGCCCACATCGTGACTCACCTTCGCAATTAGCAGGCTGGAGGACGAACTGAAAGCGTAGATCACCGCCGCGGCGAAGCTGTGCCAGCGCGAACCGCTGAGCTTCAGCGCCAAGAAGAACAGTGCGACCGGTCCGAGCGAGTAGAAAACAGCCGTCAGCAGGTGATAGGCATGCGGCGCCGAAAGGCCAAAGACAGCCGCGGTAATAGCCACCAGAAAGGGATGCAGAGCGAGGTAGGTATTTGGGAACGGCACGCCGCCGTACCAGAGCGGAAACCAGTGCAGATCGGGCCAATGCTCAAGGATGTGCCGCCCCACGGCAATGTGCGTACCCTCGATGGAATACATCTGATTGATGTATTCGGCAAACAACAACCGCTTCACGATCCACAGGTTCGCGACAAACAGGCTGACGGCGGCGCAGGCGGTCGCGTGTCGCTTGCAGGCGTCTCGAAGTGTACCCAAACTCAACAAAAGAGTCCGCCCATCCAATCGCTTGTCGCGGCGTGCGCGGCGAAGTGTGTCATAGGCGAGATTATCTCGTAAAACGAGAGGTGTCACCAACGGTTGTCCCCCGTTGTTGCGTGAGAAAGCGGGCGCGCGCGGCCCACATTGTTCCTGGCTGAGGTCTCGCAAAGGAGCGCAATCGTGGATAACAGCGAACGTCAACGTGTCATTGATCTGGCACTCATACAGATGGACAAGCAGTTCGGCAAAGGATCGGTGCTGCGCCTGGGATCGCACAATGTGCTCCCGGTTACCGTGATTCCGAGCGGCGCCGTCTCGCTCGACGCGGCGCTTGGCGTTGGCGGATTCCCTCGCGGGAGGGTTGTCGAGGTGTTCGGACCGGAATCGTCCGGCAAGACCACGCTTGCCTTGCACGTCATCGCGGAAGCGCAGAAGGCCGGCGGCACGGCGGCCTTTATCGACGCCGAGCACGCACTGGACCCGGCCTATTCCAAGCGTCTAGGTGTGGACGTCGACAATCTTCTGGTCTCGCAGCCGGACAACGGCGAGCAGGCGCTGGAAATCGCGTCAACGCTCATTGGCTCCGGAGCGGTGGACGTGGTGGTGGTGGATTCGGTAGCGGCGCTGGTACCGAAAGCCGAGTTGGACGGCGAGATGGGCGACTGTTTCGTCGGACTGCACGCGCGGCTGATGTCGCAGGCGCTGCGCAAACTCACCGGAAATGTAGCTCGCACCAACACCTGCCTGGTTTTCATTAACCAGGTTCGCGAAAAGATCGGCGTGATGTTCGGCAACCCGGAAACCACCACCGGCGGGCGGGCGCTGAAGTTCTACGCGAGCGTCCGCGCCGAAGTGCGGCGCATGGCGGCGGTCAAGGACGGAGAGACGGTGGTCGGTAACCGCGTGAAGGTCAAGGTGGTGAAGAACAAGGTGGCGCCGCCGTTCCGCGATGCCGAGTTCGATCTCCTTTACGGAACGGGGATTTCCCGGGAAGGTGATTTGCTGGATCTGGGCGCCGCACAGGGACTGATCGAAAAGAGCGGCTCCTGGTACAGCTACGGCGGAGAGAGAATCGGACAGGGCCGGGAAAACGCCCGCGCCTACCTGCGCGACAACGCGCCGGTCCGCGACAAGCTCGACGCAGAACTGCGCTCGCGGCTGGGCCTGCCGGGCTGTCCAGTGACCCCCAAAACCGCCGTGGCGTGAGCCCGCGCGGCGCATCGGAGCTCGAAAAGCCTGTTTTTAAGGGGTTCTACGCTCCTCCATGTCGCCAAGACCCCGAAAAATGGGCCTCCGGCGTAGTTTCCTCTTTACAACGCTCGGTTCATCCCTTATGATGAGGTTGCATTCTGGGTTCTGAACATTTTCGCCCGGAGATGTTTTGGGCTGAAAAAGGCCCTCCGGCATGGATGATTCGGAATCCATATGGGAGAACCGTTCAAGGAGGTTAACTGGAATGACTCAGTCGCAACTGGTGAAGAAGCTTGCCGAGGGTCTGGAAGTAAGCAACAAGGTCGCCAAGGCGTTCGTTGCCAACTACGCCGCCATCGCCGTCGCCGAAACCAAGAAGACCGGCGTATTCGTGCTGCCCGGCCTGGGCCGTCTGGTGCGCGTCGAGCGCAAGGCTCGCATGGGACGCAACCCGGCAACTGGCGAAGCGATCAAGATCCCGGCCAAGAAGGTCGTGAAGTTCCGCGTGGCCAAGGCCGTCAAGGACGCGATCGTACCGCCGAAGAAGAAGTAAGGAATCAAACAGCGGAATTGAAAATGAAAACCCCGCGAGCGATCGCGGGGTTCTTCTTTCTGGAAACCGATAGGACAGCCGCCCTGAGGTGCGGGCGGGCCAGGAAGCCTATGCCTGCTTCTTTTCTTCGGTCTTCTCTTCGCCCTTGAGAGCGTTTTTGAAGTTGCGGATGCCTTCACCCAAACCTTTCGCCACTTCAGGAATCTTACGACCGCCGAAGAGCAACACCGCGATTCCCAAAATGATAAGAAGCTCAGGCAAGCCAATAGACCTCATGCGGCCTCCTTTTGTACCTCTCTATTGTAGGTAGCCCCTGGAAGGGGAGTCAAGCGAAGCTCCTGGCCGCCGGGGGACGCAGCAAACCGTGTTATGCCGAAACAGAAGAAATACGACGCGGGCAAAGACGTACGCGCCATCGCGCGCGAGCGGGTGGGAACTGTCCCCGCCGCCAAAGTGATGGTGCCCAAGACGTTACGAAAGAAGCCCAAACATAAGAAGCCGCTCGAAGCGGACGCGACGTAGCAGGCTGTTCGCGCTAAGCGAACAACTGGCGCTGTAGCTCTGGCACGTCGGCTTCCCGTGGCGTCTTCTTCCGGCGCACGGCCTGCGCTGCCGCGGCTCCGGCTGCCGCTCCGATCGCGAGCGCGATACGCTGCACGCGGTAGGAAGCGTGCGCTTCGTGGCTGCCGCTGATCGGACGGCCCGCCACAAGCAGACCCTCGACGCCTCGCGGCAGCAAGCATCCATAAGGAATGTCGTAGGGTTTTACAGCCGGGTCCTTGCCCATTGGAGTTTCCTTGTTGTGTCCGGCGGCCTGGCCGGCTCCGGAAGGGTTGTGTATGTCCATGGGGAAGTCCGCACCACGGACCACCGCATCGGGCCATTTCTTGCCCACGAGCAAATGTCCCGCCGTCAGGTATTCGGCGCCCAGGATTCGCCGCGTCTCGCGCACGCCAACGATCGCCGGCATGCCGGAGATGCAAGCGTTTTGAAATCCGGGCGCGTACCGCCGCAGGAAATCCATTACTTGGACCGCTTGCCGACGTGCTTCGAGTTCGGCGCGCGTGAGGTCGTCCACCTTTGTACCATCCACGGCGTTGATTTGCGTCGCGTTGATGACACGCTCGTCGTTTCGCACCGACAGATAAGTGCGGAGGAACCCCACGTTGGGCGGCAGCAGCTTTCGTTCGAGCGCGTCGGCCGTGAGTTGCACCCAACTGCGCCCGTCTGGGAAACGATACTTAGAACGGCCGCCGTTGGCCTCCATGGTCTCTTCGTGCCTGACGCCGCCGGCGCGAAACATGATGGACATGGGCTGCAACAGTCCGTCGGCGCGTCCCATCTCGAACGGCGCACCCGCCGAATGCGCCACGTCGCCGTCGCCTGTGGCGTCGATGGTCACGTGTGCGCGAACGTCGATCCGGCCTTGCTTTCCGGTGAGCGACACACCCGCCACCGCGCGCCCATCCAGCAGCGTTTCCTTGATCCAGCTGTGAAGTAGGATGCGCACTCCGGCTTTCTGCAACAGTTCGGCGTAAGCGAGATCGATGGTCTCGTAGTTGACCGTGGGGCCGCCCACGTACTTGACAATCTCGTTGGCAACCGGACTCGCCACCCGCCCCATGATCGGACCGACCATGGCTTGCACGGCCATGCCGCCGAGCCGCCCGTAGCGCTCCACAAGCAAAGTGTCAGCACCCGCGCGAGCCGCCATCAACGCAGCGGCGATTCCGGCTGGACCGCCGCCGCAAACCAGGACATCGGCGCGGCGCGTCTCAACGGTCCGTTTCGGTGCGTCCGCATACATACCGGCACCTGCGGCGCCCAAGGCCGCTACTACTCTCCTGCGTGTCAGTCCCATGCCACACCTTCCCCTACCAAGATCGGCGAACCAGCTTAGCCGAGCCACGGCCAGCAGGTCAAACGTGGATGGAGTGAAACCTGCCGTGTCACAATAAAAGTGTGACCGGTCACGAAATTCGCCAGCAGTACCTGGACTACTTTGCCGAGCGCGGCCACCGCATTGTCCGCAGCTCTTCGTTGGTTCCCGCCAACGACCCGACGTTGTTGTTCGCCAACGCCGGCATGAATCAGTTTAAGGATGTCTTTCTCGGGGCGGAGAAGCGCGACTACACGCGCGCCTGCTCGTCGCAGAAGTGCGTCCGCGCCGGCGGCAAGCACAACGATCTGGAAAACGTCGGCTACACGCGGCGTCACCATACGTTCTTCGAGATGCTGGGCAATTTCAGCTTCGGCGACTATTTCAAGACCGACGCCATCGCGTTCGCCTGGGAACTGATCACCAAGGTTTACGGCCTGCCGAAGGACCGCCTCTACGTCACCGTGTTCCGCGAAGACGACGAAGCCGAGCAGTTGTGGCAGAAGGTCACCGGTATCCCCAAAAGCCGCATTTTCCGTCTGGACGAAAAGGACAACTTCTGGCAGATGGGCGACACCGGCCCCTGCGGCCCGTGTTCGGAAATTCACTACGACCTGGGTCCGGACGCGAGCGAACAGGGCCATGAAGACGAAGCGTTCCCGAGCGATTGCGGCGGGCGCTACGTCGAGATCTGGAACCTGGTCTTCATGCAGTTCAACCGCGACGGCTCGGGCGTGATGACGCCGCTGCCGCGCCCCTCCATCGATACCGGCATGGGCTTGGAGCGCGTCGCGGCCGTGATGCAAGGCCATCTCAGCAACTACGAAACGGACCTGATTCGCCCCATCGTCGATTACGCCGCCGAACTCGCCCATGTGATTCACGGTGAGGACCCGCGCACCGACAGCGCGCTGCGCATCGCGGCCGATCATAGCCGCGCCACCGCATTTCTGATTCACGACGGCGTGGTGCCGGCCAATGAAGGCCGCGGTTACGTGTTGCGCAAGATCATGCGCCGCGCCATGCGCCACATCCGCCGCACCGGACTGGAAGAACCGTTCCTCTACAAGATGACCGGTTTCGTCGCCGAGTTGATGAAGCCGGCTTATCCCGAACTGCTTGAAAGCGTGCAGCGCGTGGCCCGCATCGTCAAGGACGAAGAGCACCGCTACGCCACCACCTATCAGGTGGCCGAGCGCGTGTTCCATGACGAAGTGAAGGCCGCCACCGCCGGCGTGCTGCCGGGCGCGGTGGCGTTCAAACTCTACGACACTTACGGGCTGGCGCTCGACGAGCAGGAAGAGATGGCGCGCGAGTACGGCCTGCGCATCGACAACGCGTCGTTCGAAGCTGAAATGGAAAAGCAGCGCGAACGCGCGCGCGCAAGCTGGAAGGGCGCTGAAAAAGGCACCATCGCGCCGGCGTATCAGGAGCTGCGCGCGAAGGGCGCCACGCGTTTCCTCGGCTACGACATGCTGTCAACGCCGGACGCGAAGGTGATCGGCTTGCTGGTGGATCAGAAGCTGGTCGAGAGCGTCGGCCCCAACACGCAGGCCGAAGTGGTATTGGACCAGACGCCGTTCTACGCGGAAACCGGCGGACAGGTTGGCGATAGCGGTACATTGTGCAACGCGAGCGGCATCAAGATCGCCACGGTGGAAAGCGTCTACCCGGGCGTGGCCGGTCTAAGCGTGCATCGCATTGTTTCGACCGATGCCATACACGTGGGCGATGTGGTGCACGCGGAAGTGGACGCGAGTTCGCGCCACGCCACCATGCGCAATCACACGGCAACCCACCTGCTGCACGCCGCGCTGCGCCAAGTGTTGGGCGCGCACGTCAAGCAGGCCGGTAGCGTTGTAGAGCCCGCGCGGCTGCGCTTCGACTTTACGCATTACACGGCGATGGATGCCGACGAAGTCGCCGAAGTGGAGCGCCTGATGAACGAACAGGTGCTGCGCAATACGGCCGTGACCACCGATGTCATGGATCTGGAGCACGCGCTCACCACCGGCGCCACGGCCCTGTTCGGCGAGAAGTACGGCGACAAGGTCCGAGTGGTTTCCGTGCCCGGATTCAGCCGCGAGCTTTGCGGCGGCACGCACGCCACACGAACCGGTGACATCGGCTTGTGCAAGATCGTCTACGAAGGCAGCATCTCGGCCGGCGTGCGCCGCATTGAAGCGATTACTGGCGAAGGCGCGCTGGCGAAGTTCCAGGAAGTCGCCGGGTCGCTCTCGCGCGTCGCGGGATTGCTGCGCGCCTCCGAGCCGGAGCTGTACGAACAAACCGAGCGCATGATCGCGCGCGAAAAGACACTCGAAAAGCAGCTCGATCAACTCAAACAGAAGCTGGCGCACTCGCTGGTAGCGGACCTGAAGAGCCGCGCACGCAGCGTCAACGACCTGAAGCTGGTGTCGGCGCACATCGAGGATTTCGACCGCCAGCAATTGCGCTGGATCGCGGATTCGCTGCGCAATCAGGGCATCGACGTTATCGTGTTGGCCTCGAGCGGCGGCGAGTTGGTCAGCGCCGTTCGCAAGGAAGCCACCGCGAAGGTGCACGCAGGCAAGCTGGCGGGCAAGGTGGCGCAGGCTGCCGGCGGCAAAGCAGGCGGCCGGCCGGACATGGCTGAAGGCGGCGTGAAAGATGCCGCGCGGCTGCGTCAGGTTGTGGAACAGGAGATTGAAGGGCTGCTGTGATCCGGCACGACGTGGCGGTGGTGGGTGCGGGCCCCACGGGATTGGCCTGCGGCATCGAACTGCAACGTCGCGGGCTGGACGTCATCCTGTTCGACAAAGGCTGCGTCGTCAATTCGATCTACAACTATCCGACGAACATGGTGTTCTTCACCACGCCGGAGTTGCTGGAGATCGGTGGCATTCCGATGACCAGCCTGAGCGAAAAGCCCAATCGCATCGAAGCTCTGAAATACTATCGCCGCGTCGCGGAGCACTACGGCCTGCCCATCCGCCAGTACGAACGTGTGGTGCGCATTGACGGCACCGACGGCGCTTTCGTCGTACACAGTCAGGATCGCGACGGAAACGAAACCATCTGCGGCGCACGCAAAGTGGTGCTCGCCACCGGATACTACGATCGCCCGAACCTGCTCGGCGTCCCCGGCGAGACCCTTCCGAAAGTACTGCACTACTACAGGGAGGCGCATCCCTACTACGCGCACGATGTGGCCGTGGTGGGCGGCAAGAATTCAGCGGCCATCGCGGCGCTGGAGCTGCACTGGAGCGGCGCGCGCGTCACGCTGATTCATCGCGGCGCGGAACTACACCGCCATGTGAAGTACTGGATCAAGCCGAACATCGAGAATCGCATCGCGGCGGGCGAGATCAAAGCGTACTTCGGATCGCACATCGTCGAAATCGAACCGCGCCGGATTCGCGTGGCGACACCGGACGGCGAAATCACGCTGGCAAACGACTACGTTTTCGCCATGACCGGCTACCGGCCCGATCTTGAATTCCTGGCCGCGCACGGCATCACGCTGGGCGAAGACGGCCGCCCGGCGTTGGATGCGGAGACTCTCGAAAGCCAGCGCGCGGGCCTGTATTTGGCGGGCGTGCTAGTGGCGGGCATGCACACCAACGAGATCTTCATTGAAAACGGACGATTCCACGGCGCGAAGATCGCTGAGGACATCGCCCGCAAGCTCTCATAGGATCTTGAACAGCGCGATGTCGCCCGTGCGCGTCACCATTTCGATGTGCCAGGCACGCTGCTGCTCGAACAAATCATGCCCCAGGGCTCCGTTGCCGCCTTCGCCGAGCGGCGCGATGATGTGCGTGTAGCCGGCGCGCTTGAGGGCGCGCGCGGCTTGCGTGCGCAAATCGGCATCCTGCCGCACTTCGGCGGAGAGGTTCGCGCTCAGCAGCCGCCAGGCTCCGTCTGGGCTTTGCCCATAAATGGCGACCTGTGACTTCTGCTCGATACGGAGTCCGGTGACGCCGGCGCCGGTGAGCCACTGCGGCCGGTCGAAACGCACCTCCAGGAACATACCGGGCTTGACAGGTTCCCACGTCGCCCAGTAAGTGGTCACGTTGCTATCGAGCGCAAACGGAGCTTCCCAAATGTTCGGCCAGGCGTCGAGCGACCATCGCGAACTGGGCCGCAAACGAAAATCGCCGCGATAGAAAGACGCTTCAGCGACGGTCCAGTTCGGCATATCGTCGGCTTGCTGGCGGAAACGTACGGCGATGAGGGGCACCTCGGGCCAGCTTCCGCGCAGGTCGTGCAGCGGTTGCAGACGCTGAAAGTGCGCGGTGCGAAGCGCATCGAAGCACAATTCGGCCTGCGCGGACTGATAGAAGAGGTATGTGTCGCGCTCGGTATAGACGGCGGCGGTCCCGGATAAATCAAGGATGCGTGCGTTCGGCGGCGTGGATTCCCGGATCTGGCCGGCCGTGACGTATTCGGGCAAATTCCGCCGCAGATAGTCATCCTCGGGGATGATTCGCAACGCCGCGGCAACCGGCAGCCCACGCAAGCGCCAGACGTAGGTATCCGCGTACAGGCTCACAACGGCGGGCCAACTCAGCACGGCATGCGCCAGGACGACGATCCAGGCAACCCGGCGCGGCAGGTTAACCAGCATGGCCAGAGCCAGGAAGGGAAGCGCCGGAATCAGAAAACGTGCCGACGTGTTCATCAGCCATGGCAGCGCCAGCAGTGCGCCCACGCATAGCAGGAGGCGGCCCACCGGACGGCGCAGGGCTAGCAATCCGAGCGGCGCGAGCAGCCACAACGGTCCCAACAAACCGAGACTGGACTGGCCATGGATGGTGAGATCCAGAATGCGCGACGGCCACGATTCCCCGCCGTAGCGCCGCATCTGAAACGCGAGAATCTGCTCGCTCAAAATGTGGAAGTACGGGTTAGGGAACAGGCGGTTCGCGAGTGGCGCCATCGGGTTTCCCGTCATCGAGAAGGCGCGGATCATCCACGGAACGATCATCGCCGCCGACGCCGCGCTGAACACCAACGTGGCTTTCCACTCGCGGCGGACAAGCAGCCACAGCGCCGCGCACGCGGCCACCTGGAGTCCGGTGATCTTCGCGCCGTAGCAGAAACCCGCCGCGATGCCGGCCGAAACCAGCAGGATGGCGCTGCGTTCTTCGTGCCATTGAAGCAGCAGATACACGGCGGCTAAGGTGTAGAACGCGAACGCCACGTCGACGTACGCGCACGTGCCGGTCGCACCCACCACCGGCGTTACCACGTAGAACACCGCACCGAGCGCCGCCAACGGTGGTTCCAGGCCCAGGCGGCGGCCGATCGAGAGCACCAGCGGCACGCTCGCCACCAGCATCGCAAAGTGAACCAGCTTGGCCGCCGAGTGCGCGCCGAACGCGAAGGCGAACGTGAACAGCATCTCGACCCCGTGCGGCAGGATCTCGTAGAAGTCGACGCGATCCGGGAATCGGCCCTGGCGTAGATACTCGGCGACGTTGCCGAGGTGGTAGCCAATGGCGTCCGGCTGAATCTCCGGCGCCAACGCGTGCACTAAATAGAGGACCGCAAACGGAAGCAGCATCCACAACGGATGCGACCACTCCATCGACGGCCTGGAGACGCCGTTTCGCGTGAGAAACA
Organism: uncultured Solibacteraceae bacterium; assembly: GCA_964505625.1. GTDB lineage: Bacteria > Acidobacteriota > Terriglobia > Bryobacterales > Bryobacteraceae > JAJFUV01. The sequence continues at coordinate 41,830 of CAZDIZ010000016.1, forward strand.
GACACGAAACGCCCACCGCCGCCACGGCCGCGAACGCCGGCCGCCCGGCGACGCCACATGCGAGCAGAGCGAATACAATCAGACTAAGCAGAGCGGCGCCGGTGGCGAACACGATCTCGTGCGGGACGCGAGTTTTGCGGAACCACACGCGGCCCAGTCCGTAGGCCGTGAGCACGGTTATTGAAGCGCCAAAAACGATGGAGAGAAGCTGCGGCAAACTGGTATCATTGCATATTTCCAGGAGGCTTTAATATGTACACTCGACGTGATCTTGGCAAGCTGGCGCTGGCCGGCCTGCCCGCAGTCGTGCTGGCAAAGCCCAGCTCCAAGGTGCGCGGCGTGATGATCGGCGCGCAAAGCTACAGTTTCCGCGACCGTTCGCTGGACGACACTCTCAAGGCGATGGGCGAAGTCGGGCTCACCTACCTGGAATTGTGGCAGGGGCACGTCGAACCGCGCGGCGCGCGCGAGGAAGTCCGCAAGTGGCGCCTGTCGGTTTCGATGGACGAGATCAAGAAGATCCGCGCCAAGTGCGACGCGGCCGGCGTCACGCTCTACGCGTTCAACTACAGCTTCCGCGACGACTTCTCCGACGCCGAAATAGAGCGTGGCTTCGAATTCGCGCACGCCCTCGGCGTGAAGTACCTGACCGCGTCCGGCACCGTGACGGTGGCCAAGCGCATTTCACCGTTCGCCGAAAAGGCCAAGGTGTTCGTCGGCATGCACAACCACTCCAACATCAAGCCGAACGAATTCGCGCGTCCCGACGACTTCGCCGAAGCCATGCGCGGCACGTCCAGCTACATCGGCGTCAATCTTGATACCGGCCATTTCACCGCCGCCGGTTTTGACCCGGTGGACTATCTGGCCAAGAACCACGAACGCGTCTTCGTCGTGCACATCAAGGACCGCAAGAAGAACCAGGGCGCCAACATGCCCTTCGGCGAAGGCGAAACACCCAACCGCGAAGTTCTACAGCTTTTGCGCGACAAGAAGTGGGCCATCCCAGCCATGGTTGAATACGAGTACAAGGGTGCGGACACAGTCGTGGAAGTCAAGAAGTGCTACGACTGGATGAAACAGGCCTTGAAGTAAGCCTTCGCAAAGCGCCGGGAGGCGTGCATGCAAAGCCGTTTTGTCGGGGAATCGGTCCCGAGAAAAGACGGACTGAGTAAGGTCACGGGAAAGGCGCGTTACGTCGACGACCTCGCCTTTCCCGGCATGCTTCATGGTGCGACGGTGCGCAGTCCGCTCGCGCGCGGCGCGATTCGCGGCATCGCGTTTCATCCTTCCATTGCCTGGCACGAGTACGTGGTGGCAACCGCGGAAGATGTGCCGGGCGACAACCGCGTTCACGCCATCCGCGGCGATCAACCCCTACTCGCATCGGACGCGGTGAATCACGCCGAAGAAGCCGTGTTGCTTGTGGCGCACGCCGACCCGGCGGCACTCGAACGCGCGCGTCGCGCCATCACCATCGAAATCGATCCACTGCCCGCCGTCTTCACCATCGAGGATTCCGAACAGCAGAGCACCATTGTCTGGGGCAGCGACAACACATTCCAGTCCTACAACATGACAAAGGGCGACGTTGACGCCGCGTGGACGCGCCCGGATGTCGTCGTGGTGGAAGGCGAATATCGCACCGGCGCGCAGGAGCATCTCTACATCGAACCGCAAGGCGTGATCGCGGTGGCAAACCCTGAGGACGGCGTCACGGTTTGGGGCTCGATGCAGTGCCCTTACTACGTGCACCGCGCCCTTGCCGCAATCTTCCAACTGCCCGCCGGCCAGGTGCGTGTCATTCAAACCGAAACTGGCGGCGGCTTCGGCGGCAAGGAGGACTATCCGTCGCTCATCGCCGGGCACGCCGCGTTGCTTGCCTGGAAATCGGGCCGTCCGGTGAAGATTGTCTACGACCGCACCGAAGATATGGCCGCCACCACCAAGCGCCACCCTTCGCGCACGCGGCATCGCACCGCGGTCACGCGCGACGGAAAACTGGTGGCCATAGACATCGATTTTGCGCTCGACGGCGGCGCCTACACCACGCTTTCGCCGGTGGTGCTTTCGCGCGGCACCATACATGCCGCGGGTCCCTACGACTGTCCCAACGTGCGTGTGCGCAGCCGCGCCGTGGCCACTAACACGCCGCCGCACGGAGCCTTTCGCGGCTTCGGCGCGCCGCAGAGCATCTTCGCGCTGGAGCGCCACCTGGACCACGTAGCGCGCGCCGTGGGTTTGACGCCGGACGAGTTGCGCCGCCGGAACTTCGTACGGCAGGGCGGCACGCTCGCGACGGGCCAGGTGGTCCGGGAAGACGTGGACCTCGATGGATTGCTCACGCGTGCGCTCCTGGAATCGGACTTTCACGCGCGAAGGCAGCGCTTCGCGCGCGAGAATGCGTCCGGCAAAGTAAAGCGCGGGATGGGACTGGCCTGCTTCCTGCACGGCGCCGGTTTCACGGGAAGCGGCGAGCGGACGCTTGGTTCGGTGGCTGGCGTCGAGATCACCAGTGAAGGCCGCGTGCGCGTGCTCGCGGCCAGCACTGAAATCGGACAAGGAGCTCGCACGGTGTTCGCGCAGATCGCTGCCGACGCGCTTGGTGTCAGCTACGAATGCATCGATGTGCCGCTGCCGGATACGGCCGAGGTTCCCAACTCCGGTCCGACAGTCGCCTCGCGAACCACCATGGTGGTGGGCAAACTCGTGGAGGAAGCGGCGCTCAGCCTTCGGCAAACGCTGGTCGACGCCGGCTTGTTGGCGAGCGGCTACACAAGCGAGGAGTTCGCTCGCGCGGCCGCCTCATACGATGGACGCCTGGGACCGCTCAAGCGCTTGTGCCGTTACCAGGAGCCGCCGGATATTCATTGGGACGACGAGCATTATCGCGGCGACGCCTATGGAACGTTCGCCTGGGCGGCCTATGTGGCGCAGGTGGCCGTCGACATGGTCACCTATCAGGCCCGCGTCGAGGACTTCGTCGCCGTGCAGGAGGTGGGCCGCGTGGTGCATCCCGCGCTCGCCCGCGGGCAGATCGAGGGAGGCATCGCACAGGGGATCGGTTGGGCGCTCTACGAAGACGTCGTGTGGCACCAGGGACGCATGACGAATAGCCGGATGACGAACTACATCATTCCGACCGCCGCGGATCTGGGATCCATACGCGTGTTCTTCGAGGAGCGGCCTTACGCTTATGGGCCGGGCGGCGCCAAGGGGTTGGGCGAGTTGCCGATGGACGGCCCCGCCCCCGCGATCTTGAACGCGATTGAAGACGCCATCGGCGTGAGCTTGTCCGGCTTGCCCGCCACGCCGGAACGCATCCTGGAAGCACTGGAGGCGCAACATGGCTGATATGATTGTGGTGCGTTGCGTGATCAATGACGACGCGCATGAAATACACACCTTGCCCATGGCGCGTTTGCTCGATGTGCTACGCAATCAACTTGGTTTCACCGGCGTGAAGGAAGGTTGCGGCGAAGGCGAATGCGGCGCGTGCGCGGTGCTCATCGACGGCGAGTTGGTGAACAGTTGCCTGGTGCCCATGGCGCAGGTGGAGGGCGCGCGCATCACCACCATCGAGGGGCTGGCGGAAAAGGAACGCCTGCATCCGGCGCAGGAAGCTTTGATCGAACAGGGTGGAGTGCAGTGCGGCATCTGTACGCCGGGCATGACCATGGCCGCGGTCTATCTCGCGCAAAACAACGCGACTCCCAATGAAGGTGAAGTGCGGCGCGCCATCGCGGGCAACCTTTGCCGCTGCACCGGTTACCAGCGCATTGTCGACGCGGTGAGGAAAGCATGAGAGGGTTGGCCGCCGATTTCGAAGTGGTGACGCCTGTGTCTCTCGGCGAAGCGCTCGGTGCGCTGGCGCGTCATCCTGGTCTCTATACACTGCTGGCCGGCGGTACGGACGTGATGGTGTTGCTTGAGAGCGGAACGCTCGCGCCGAGGCCGCTGTTGAACATTCGCAGCATCGCCGAGCTGAACGGCATCGACGAACAACCGGATTTCGTTGCGCTCGGCGCGCTCACGACATTTTCCGCTCTGCAACGCAACCCACTGTTGCGCCGTGAATTTCCTCTGATTGTGCAGGCCGCGAGCGAAGTGGGTGGCGTGGCGATACAGAACCGCGGCACCGTCGGCGGCAATCTCGGCAACGCATCGCCGGCCGCGGATCTTTCGCCTTCGCTGCTGGTATACGACGCCCAGTTGGAGCTGCGTAGCGTGCGAGGCAGCCGCGTGGTGCCGTATGTTGAATTCCACATTGGCTACAAGCGCACACTTCTGGAAGCCGACGAACTCATCGCACGCATCCTTTTACCGAGGAGCGCCGCCGGCTGGCACGGCTACTCGCGCAAGGTGGGACCGCGCGCCGCGCAAGCCATTTCGAAGGTGCATCTGGCGACCGTCGCGCGTATGGCGGAGGGCCACATCGCGGAAGCGCGCGTCGCCCTTGGAAGCGTGGCCGCAACGCCCGTCCGCTGCCGAAACACGGAGGAACTGTTACGAGGCCGCGCCGTCGACACCGTGCTGATTGAGGAAGCGCGAGCGGCGTTGACCGCTGAAGTTCAGCCCATCGACGACATTCGTTCCACCGCGCACTACCGCCGCCGCGTGGCCGCGAATCTGCTGGAGGAGTTTCTGATCTCGCTGTCCCGCTAGTATGACGCCCGGGCTCCGGGAAACACCGTCCGAGTCGATGATGCGCCCAATTCAGGGTTCATGCCTGCGGGTCCGCTTTGATTTCGTCTGAAAACGCATCTACAAAGCGCTGCATCACGTCCGGACCGGCCAGACTCACCCGTATCCAGTTGGGAAAACGGAACCCCGTCATACTGCGAACCATGAAGCCGCGGCGCATCATGCGGCGGCAGAACAGAGTATCATTCACGGGAACCCGCACCATCACGTAGTTCCCTTCGCCGGATTGGCAGGGGAGCCCCAGGCTGCCGGCCATCTGCCGCACCAGCGCTTTCGAGCAGCCGGTCACTTCGCGCGTGGCCAGGATGTGTTCCGTGCCGTGCCGGACCGCCTTCGTGGCGGCCGCCTGCGCCAGAGTGTTGACCGAGTATGCGACGCTCGCGCGGCGGATGTAGTCCACCATTTCTCGCGACGCCGCGAGATACCCCACACGCAGGGCCGCCAGGCCGTACATCTTCGAGAACGTGCGGAACACAACCACGTTAGGGTACTGCTCCATCAACTGCATTCCGTCGGGGAAGTTCTCTTTTTCGACGTACTCGAAGTAAGCTTCGTCGATCACCACGATGCAGCGGTTGGATACGCGTTCGAGGAAACGGATCATCCTGTCGCGATCCCAATACGTCCCGGTCGGGTTATTCGGATTGCAGACGAAGATGACCTTGGTGTTCAGATCGACCCGTTCGAGCATGGCTTGATCATCGAAGCCAAAATCGCGCAGAGGGATGAGGCGCGCGTCGAAACCGGAGAACTCCGCCACCCACTCGTAGACCGCGAACGTGCGGTCCGCCGTGACGATATTGTCGCCCGTCTGGCAGAAGGCCTTGACCACGGATGCAATCACCTCGCAGGAGCCGTTGCCCACAAGGAACTGATCGGGATGTTTGCCGAAGCGCTCGGCAAGCGCATGCCGGAGATAGTAGGAGTCGCCGCTGGGATAGAGCGCGGTGCGGTCTCTCCAAGACGCATTCAAGACCTCGCGCGACGCAGCCGGAGCTCCGAGCGGGTTCTCGTTATTGTGGAGCCGGTGCAGGACTTCGCAGCCGTAGAGCTTCTTCAACTCGTCGTCCGGCTTGCTCGGCACATAGGCTTCGAAGCGCCGGATGTGTTCAGGTACGAGTCTGGTGAAATCAGGGGAAGCCGCCGTCATCCCCTAAACCGCCTTCCAGAAGATCAGCAAGTCGCCGTCGCCGCCGTTAGGGATGAGGACCGCGGGTACGATGCCGGCGGCCAGCAGAGCAGGTGTGAAGCCCGATTCCCACGCGTGCGCAAGGTCCATTTCGAAAAACAGGTTGCGGATGCCCTGACTTTTGAGATGGGCCACATGTGCGGCCACCACCTCCGTGGCGTCGCTGCCCGCGCAGAGCGCGCGCAGCGTCACCTGGGACGAGGCGGTTGCGAATTCGCAGGAGAGCGCGGATCTCTCCTCCATCTTTTCGCCAAAATTGCGGACCACGCGGATCTCGCGGGGCATGACGAGGCGGTCGTATTCTGCGCGGAGGAACGCTTCCGCCGCTGGATCGCAATAGACCGTGGAGCCTTCATCGTCGGAAAGGTGGCGATAGTAGAAGGTCGAGCCGGTTGTGCTGCCAAGGACGTCAAAGTGGCGCTTCGGTAGCGGGGCGGGCCCGAGGCGGCGGAAGATGCCGGCCGCCGGAGTCCGGGCGACCTGGGAAATGCAGTGTTCGATCAGTTCGTCGAAAGTCTGCGTTTCGTGCTCGGCCGGGAAAACGAAGGGGCCGATCATTTCGATGGTCTTCACGCCCGCGTTGCGCCACATCACGCCTCCGGCAATGGCGCCGTTCTCGCACACCACCAGGGCGGTCCGCAGATCGCCCTCGATCACCATGTCCGCCGTCTTGCCCGGGTAGTGCAGGAAATCCGGAATGGCCGAAGCCTCGAAGTGCCCGGCGGCCATCGCCGCGAACAGCTTCACCTCCTCGGATCCGGGGGCCTTCACTCTTGCAGTTCCTTTTACCGTGGGACAGTTGGGCGCGCCGGACGTTTTCGGATACTCCTTTTCCTTGACCACGGCCAGGCTGACCGTTCGGTCATCGTGGAGAGCCAGGCGCAGTGCGTCGACGGAGCGCGCGGCGAGGTACAGGCCCATTCCTTTGAGCGAAGCGCTGTTATTGAGCTTGGGCGCCGACGTGAGATTGAAGGCGCCTAAGCCGAGCTTGCCGGCACGAAACGTGAGCCTCAGTTCGACGAAGTAGCGGCCATCGCGGGTTTCGAGGCGCAGTGCTTCGTCCTCCAGGGGCAACTCGCAGAGACTGACAAAGATCTCTTCGGCCGCCAGGGCGAGCGAGTATTCCACCTGCGCGCCGCCGCCATAGATCTTGGCGGAGAGTTCGGTGAAACTTGCGGCCAACGGCAGGTACTCCTTGCGGAGCGGTATGTCCAATGCAGTACTCAAGCGAGACTCCCTTCCAATGTCCGGAGAGCCGCGCAACACACTGCCAGCGACAATGACTCTCCGGCACAACTTTCAATGGTACTAACAAGTGATATCGGCTGCGTTCTTCCGAATCTACGCACCGTCTCGCTCGTGGAGTGCGTAGAGTCCAAGATTTAGCGGGCGTGGTTGTTCTGCGGCGACACCACCGGCATTCGTTCCACCGCGCTAGTCGCGCAGGTGGAACGTGCCGACAAACGAGCTGCGCGAATCGTGGCTCATCCAGGTGGTGTCCAGTCCACTGCCGCTGTAGCCTTGCGCGAGCGTGTAGGCGGGCATGGCGTGATCCAGCTTGGTGAGCGGCCGGTACCACACCTCTTCGTTATGGCAGATGTGGTCGCCCTCGCCAAGGCTTCGCGTTTCAATGCGCGCCAACTCGCCGGCGGCCAACCGCGCTTCCATGCTGTGCACATTCCCGCGCGCGAAACTCAGCTCGACGGGCTGATATTCGATGCGCGCGACGTCCTGCAACAGGTCGCCTCCCATGCGCTGTGCAAAGCTCCGCAGCGCGATGCGTTGGAGGGCGTCGGCGCGTGCGTCGATAATGAGCACCGCTTTCACCGGATAGGGCGACCGGTCGATGTTGCCGAGCGTCGAGCTGGCGCGCACTACGCCCACCACGCCCAAACCGTCCAGCTTCACGCCTTGCCAGGCGCCTTCGCGGATCTTCCAGCCGATCACGGCCAGATCACCCGCTAGATTCACTTCGGAATTGGCGAAACAAGGTCCCGTGTAAACGTCCGCGGTACGCGCCTCGACGTATTCGCCGCGCACGTCGGTTCGGTGAAGGGAAGCGCCAGCGGCGCTGCAAACGAGGATTGACACACCCAGAACGATCCCAGAGAAGACTTTCATCCCAGGTCTCCTTTGTGAATCAGTATAACATAGTCAAGATTCACAACCTCTACACTGGACAGCGGAGCCCCCATGCCTCCGGCACCATCCCACGCCTGGTTCCGCTTCTACGCCGAGCTGAACGACCACCTTGCCCCAGAGCGGAAATTCCAAACGATCGAAAAGGAGTTCTTCGTTTCTGCATCGGTCAAGGACATGATCGAGAGCTTCGGCGTGCCGCATACGGAGGTCGAACTGATTCTGGTCAACGGCGAGTCGTCGGACTTCGCGCGCTTGATACGCGATGGTGATCGCGTGGCTGTATATCCGGTTTTCGAGGCGCTCGACATCAGTCCGGAGTTGCGCGTCCGGCGGCAGGCGTTGCGAGAGCCGATGTTCATACTGGATGTTCACTTAGGGCGTCTGGCGGGGTACTTGCGAATGCTGGGCTTCGATGCCGTCTACCGCAATCGCGCGGACGACGCGGAGTTGGCGCGGGATGCCGGCGGTGAGAAACGCATTTTGCTCACACGCGATCGCGGATTGCTGAAGCACTCGGCGGTGACGCACGGCTATTGGCTGCGTGAAACCGACAGCCGGCGTCAGGCCGCTGAAGTCGTGCGGCGATTCGACCTGGCACGTTCGTTGCGTCCGTTCACACGCTGCATGGCGTGTAATCAGGTTCTTCAGTTGGTGTCCAAGGCCGAAGTCCTCGACCGCATTCCGCCGCGCGCCGCATCGAGCCACCAGGAGTTCCGTGAATGCCCCGGCTGCCACCGAGTGTACTGGCAAGGAACGCACTACCAACGCATGCAGCGCTGGATCAACGAACTTGCTGCGACCGCCGCGGGCTAGCGCGAGTCCAACACATCGGGGAGTAACAGAGGACTTCCCGGCTTAGAGGAGGCAGGACATGGGAACTGGGACCCAAGTCGCGGGAGCACCTACGCCCGCGCTCGTTTTCGAAACTCTGATGGCTCACCAGCGCACAGCGGCGCTTCGCGCGGCCATCGAATTGGATCTGTTTCGCGCTCTTGGCGAAGGCCCGGGCGATGTAAACTCGCTCGCCCGGCGCTGTTTGGCGTCCGAACGCGGCATCCGCATCCTTTGCGACTTTCTAACCGTCATCGGCCTGGTCGCAAAGCAAAACGGCCGCTACAGCAACACGCCGACGGCCGCGCTGTTTCTCGATCCCCGCTCGCCGAGTTGTACCGCATCGGCAGCCAGGTTTCTGGGCAATCCGGCTATGTTGGAGCCATACCTGCACCTCGCGGAAATTGTGCGCAATGGCCGCACGGTGCTCGCGGGCGCGGGAACCATGGAACCGGAAGACCCGGTTTGGGTGGAATTCGCGCACAGCATGGCTCCCATGATGGCTCCGCTCGCCGCGCCGCTCGGCGCGATTGTGTTGGAGGGTCGCGCGGGTCCCATGTCGGTTCTCGATATCGCGGCGGGCCACGGCCTGTTCGGCATTGAGGTCGCCCGGCAGAACCCGCAAGCCCGCGTGGTGGCTCTGGATTGGGCACCGGTGCTGGAAGTGGCCAAGGCCAATGCGCGCAAGGCCGGAATCGATGGACGTTACCAGGTACTGGCGGGTAGCGCCTTCGATGTCAACTTCGGCGGCCCCTATGACGCGGTACTCCTCACCAACTTCCTGCATCATTTTGACCGGGACACGTGCATCGGTCTATTGAAAAAGGTGCATGCGGCGCTGGTGCCAGGCGGACGTGCCGCAACTCTCGAATTCGTTCCCAACGAAGATCGCGTTTCGCCACCTATGGCCGCCGCATTCAGCCTGACGATGCTTGCGAGCACCGTGTCGGGCGACGCCTACACGTTCAAGGAAATCTCGCACATGTACCGAGAAGCCGGCTTTAACGAGATCACGGCTCATCCCGTGGAGCACAGCCCCCACACCATTGTGCTAGGCCACGCGCGCTAGCCAGTAGTGGAGCGGCCTTTCCAGCCGGCCAATTGCCAATCCAACCGCGAGCAGCTATTGTCATAAGCGGAGGAGAAGGTATGGAACCAGCTTGTGGCTGCCCGCAGTTGGTTGAGGCGGAGTGGCAACTGCAGAAGCACGTCTGGCAACGGCGGGCGTTCTACCGTACCAGGCACGGATTGCTTTTCCACATGCCCATTGGAATTGCCGGCGCGATCAAGAAGGGCATGGCGGCCATCAAAGACAAAGGCTACACGGTGGAGCCGCCTTACATGATGTTGGACGAGGAGACCGGGCTGTTTTCAGCCAACATGCTGATTGCGCTGAAAGAAATCCCGGAAAACGACCCGAACGTCGTCGTTTGGGATAGCGCCACCGTCTACTCCCGCTACTATCACGGTCCGTTCCGGGGAATGAAGCGCGAAGTCGAGGAACTGATCCGCTTTTTCGAAACTCAGGAAAAGCGCCAACCCACGAAGATCTACACCTGGGTAGCGGACTGTCCACGCTGCTGGACCGAGCGAGGCGGCCCGACGACGGTACTCTTCGCGCGGATGTAACGCCGATTTTTCTTGACACAAACCGGTTGGCGCTGCATACTGGTTTGCGGAGACATCGATGGGCGACCTTCTCGATCAGTTCCTGCAGCGGCCAGCGCGTTACGCCTATGTGGACGGCACCAGCGAAATGAGCTTCGGACTCATGTTCTTGGGCTTCGCCTTGATGGGCTACCTCCAAGCCATTTTGCCAGAGGCTTCAATCTGGCGGCGCGGCTTCCACGGTTGGCTCTTCATGCAAGCTATCCCGATACCTTTCTTCTGCTTGAGCTACTTCGGTGGCAAGGCGATCAAGAAGTACATCACATATCCGAGGACGGGCTACGCCGTCTACCGTCGTCCGAAACGGCTCGATTGGGCTAAGTTCGTACTGATCGGCTTGGGTCTCGCTGCATGTGCCGCCGTGATCTTCTTCTCGGCCAGGCACATGGAGATCACTCAACTTCGGGTGTTACTGGTGATCGCAGTGGCCTCCTCATACAGCGCCTTCGGCATCGTCATCTCACGAATGCAGCGTTGGAAATGGTTCGTCTACGGCCCTTTAGCAGTGGGTTTGACGGTCATGTTGCTCGTCCACGCGGATTTTCCGGCGGCGGCGCAACGCGGAGCACTGCTGGCTGGGTGCACGTATCTAGCGTCCGGGGCAGCATCGCTCTATCTCTACATGCGGCAAACTCAGGTTCCGGGAGGTCTGGATGAGCGACTCGATTAAACAGTACACGCAACGGCCGAATCACTACGCCAACATTGATGGCACCGTCGAGGCGGCTTTTGGAGTGTTCTTGTTGGGCGGTCTATTGACAGGTTACTTTGAAGACATCGTGCTTCAGCATGTCAAGCTGACCTATCTCCCCCACCTGTTATTGCTCTACTTGGCTTACGCTCCATTGTTGTGCCTGGTCTACTTTGGGCCGAAGGCGGTGAAGAAGCACATCACCTACCCCCGCACAGGCTACGTAGTCTACCGGCGTCAGAAGGGGTCCCGCTGGATGAAGGTCCTTGCGGCTAGTGCCATCACGGCGGTGGTCATCTCAGGCCTAGCCGCGATGTTGTCACACCACGCCGCGATAACGCCGCTTCGGCTCGCATTCGCGGTTGTGCTTGGCATCTGCTACAGCGCACCCGTCGTCATCCTCGCTCGCACGGAGAGATGGAAGTGGCTCGTGTACGGTCCGCTCGCCTTTGGTCTGGCGGCCATCATGCTGACGGGCGGTGAGAGACTTCTCGACACGTTTCGTCCCGTGCTGCTGCTGGCCGGTTGCGCGTATTTCTTTTCCGGAGCGGTGACCTTCTGGCGTTACATTCGGTACACACAACCGCCCGCGGCGGAGTGCGAATGAACGAGCAACTGCGCCAGATCTCCGAACTCGACCGCGTGATTCATGAACCCGGGCGGCTGATCATCGTGGCGCTACTTTCGGCCGTGGAGGAGTGCGACTTCCTCTACCTGCAGCACGAAACCGAAATGAACAAGGGTACGCTGTCGAGCCATCTGGCGCGATTGGAAGAAGCCGGCTACGTGGAGATCGAAAAGACTTATCGCGGCAAAGTGCCGCGCACGCTGCTTCGCCTCACCAGTGCCGGCCGCGAGGCCTTCGAGGGCTATCGCAACAAGATGAAAGCCGCGTTGTAGAACCTGGATCTACCAGGTGCCCATGCGCAGCACCAGGCCCGTGGTCATGCGCAGGCCGCCGGAGTAGTCGCGCCCGTCGGGGTCGCTGATCCAGGTGCGGCGGTATTCCAGGTTTGCCACGCGCAGGGCCATGGCGCGGTTCAAGCGCAGGTCCAGGCCGCCGCCGGCCGCGAGCGCCAACCCGCTGGCTTCTTCGTGAATGAAGTAGTCGGGCCGCTGCGGAGTGGCGGTCTTGGTCTCCACCGCCGCCTTCTCCAGAGCGGCCTTTAACTCCGGCACCGTACGTTCCCAGGTCTGCTTGGTCCCTCCAAACAGGAACTGCAGATGCGGGGACCAACGCCCGGATGGCGCGGGCGTCCAACGCGAACCGACCAGATAGCTTAAGCCGTCGCCGCTCAGGTTCCGGCCGGGATCGAGCATCTTGCATCCGCCGACGTTGAGCAATACCTGCCAGGTGGGCGCCACGCGATAAGCCACCTCGCCACCGCCGCCCACGCAACCCTGTCCTCCCAGGTTGGCGCCTTCGGCCGTGAAACTGGCCTCCAGGGGAGCCACGCCGAAATCGGTCGTCTGCACGCGTTCTTCGTCGGTAACGCGGATGGGCTTGTAGTGCCGGGCCGGTTCGTAGTCCAGAACACCGGAACGCGTGTCACGATACCAGGGCACCTTTCCGCGCAGGACGTTAGCCAGACTGCGAGTAGGGTTCAGACTGCCGCGCACCAGAAGCCGCGCCCAGGGATTGAAGGTCAGGCGCTCGAAGGGCTCAATGACGTACTTGTCCACGGCGTCTTCACCCACCATCCATGCCAGCCCCATACCGGGCGTGATGACGTGATCGACAAAGCCTTGTTGGGGATAGTCGTTCTGAATCTTGCCGATAGTGGCTTCGCTGAATGGACCGACTTCGAACTGCTCGCTGAAAACCCAGGCGAAGGCCGCCGCGCGCAGACGGCTCTTCCAGTACGGAGCGTTTGTCCC